>JAVCCG010000108.1 GCA_030765605.1 Candidatus Alcyoniella australis | reverse complement strand
TATCACGGACCAGCGGCGAGCAGCCCGAGCGGCACAGCGGGAAGTAGCTGCAGGGCCTGCCGTACTGGAAGCACTGCGATGTGTTCTGGTACCAGGAGTTGCGGCGGCGGGCGTCGAGGAAGTTCTGGGTCAGCTCCCAAAGCTCGGCCTGGAGCTCGGCGAAGCGGTCGCGGGAGATGTAGATGACCTCCCTGTGAAACATCCCCTGCTCGTCATACTTGGCAGCGAGCCGCGCCTGGAATTCGTCGTCGGTTTCCGGCATACGGCGCTTTGCCGAGGATTTTCCGGTCTTGGACTTGGCGATTAGCGCGGCGTGGCGGGATTCAAACTCGGCCTCGGTCTCGCCCCTTGACTGCTGGAGCCTGGCCTTGAGGATGATGTTGTAGAGGACGCCGGCGATGCGCAGGCCGAGAGCCTGTTCGACGTACCAGGAGTACAGCGTGATCTGAAAATCGGTCCACAACCGCTCGATGTATCCCGAGTCGAGCTGCGACGCGGTCTTGTGCTCCAGCAGGAAGTGGTCGTCGCCGATCCTGACGAGGCCGTCGATTTTGCCTGCCAGGGTGAAGCTGCGCGACGTTGCACCGGTCGCCGGGTTGACGATCTCGCCCTCAAACTTCTTTTCCAGTTCGACGACTTCGAACTCTTCAGCCGGATACCGCGTGGCGTAGCCCCGCATAATCGCCGTGGCCAGATGCCAGTCGCGCTGCTGATCCTCGTCGGCCGCGCGGTTCGGATACGAGCGGTCGATCAGGTCGAGCACCTGGGCGAGGTCGCGGTCCCGATGCCAGCATTCAAGGAACTGATGAATCGCCGAGCCGAACCTCAAATTGGGATCGAATGTCAGCGGTACGAGATAATCGAGGTAGCGCAGCTTGCACGCCATGCGGCAGTTGCGGAACGCGCTCCACATCGAATACGTGGACGTCATGCGCGGATTGGTCATGAGGCTTTTTCCTTTCGGGATCGAGCGGACAGGCCGAGGCCACTGGAGATGAATGTGTCCACAGGAATTGGGTCACCGTCGGCCGTGAACTCCGGCACCGGAATAGAGACGCTGAAGGTGTCGCCGTCCGCGGCCGCGCGCTTTGTCCGGTGGGGCTTCGCGCCGGCTTCCTTGTCCTTGCGCCCGACTCCCCAGAACAGATCGACGCGGCGGAACTCGCCGTAGCGCAGGCTTTTGCAGGTCACCAGGTCCGCGAACAGCGTCTGGACCCGGCGGCTGTTCTTGCCGCGCGTACGGATTATCATCTGCGTGGGTGAGGTCTCGATAACCTGGTATTTGCGGCCAGGCTTGAGATCGCCCTTGATGGCATGGGCTTGGAAGTGCTCCATGATGAACTTTTGTAATGCCGCAGTACTCATTGTCTTCTCGCGCTGTTGCCTCCTATTCTTAAAAGCAGGCCGGGGTGTGTTTCGTGACACTTTTTTTTGAGAAATCTTTTGCTGGCCCTGTTTCATGGCGGTTTTGTTCTCCTACTCTTAAAAGCACCTCACCCCCTCCGACGTGACATAAAAAGTTGGAAGTTTTTTTTGTAGCGCAGTCTCTTGATGGCTCTGTGGAACCGCTGTCTGGCGGTTACCTCTTTGATTCCGAGATGTTGGGAGAGGGCGACAAACGAGCGGCCCTGGACCAGCCGGCCAATTACCAGCTCAATGTCAGTGATCCTGAGTTTGGGCACGGAGCGTAGGATTTCGTACAGTTTCGGTATGTCCGAATCTGTTAAATCCTGTTCCCCGGCCGCGCTGTCCCGGGAAATGGCCGGCGATGCCGTGGGGGCGGTTTCCGCCAGGTACATGTGCTTGATCTTGCGGCGGACATTGAGCTGGAGCGTGGCCGCCACCCTGCTGCGGGCCTCGAAATCCCAGGTCTCGATTTCCAGGTGAAACGCCCAGAAGATGTCGTTGGTTAGTCTGGCAGCGGGATTGCGAGTATTGCGGACATGTGGGAGCAGGGCATGGAAAACCCGGTCGAGCGCCGGGAACAGGGCCACGAACAGCACGGCGCGGACACTGGCGAACAGGTCTGGAAAATCATGGGTACATTGAATTAGCGCGGCCAGGATGCGATTTTTCTGCTCCGCATCGCCAGCCGTCCGATCGTGCAGAAACTCGAGCAGCTCGTCCGCGCATGAAAACCGATCCAGCGACTCTTGGGCCGCGCGGATTGTGTGAAAATTGTGGTGAGCCTTTTGGCCCAGCTCCTGCCGCAGAGACTGCCATGGATGCAAGACGCCGACCTCTTAGGCCGGGCGTCGAGCACCTCGCAGAACCTACGAATGGGCGTCTAGCGCCTCTGGGGATTTTTAATTACTGCGTAACAGGCTTCTTAATTGCTGCCGATTTCACCTTTAACTCATTGAGCCGCGAGCACTTGGGGCAGACGGCTTCGATCAAGGTCGTGCCGTTGCTGACCGTCGCGGTGTACTGGCTTTTTCGCACGCGGAAATTGACTCTGCCGTCGGCAAACGTGCCCAGCAGTTTGCCGCAGTTCTCACACGACCATCTTCTGCACATGGAGGTCTCCCGTTGCATAACGTCCGCGTTTGCGGACAAACCATCAAACGCGCAGCTAGACCGCTACGCCTAAACGGAAAAAGGCCCGCCCCCCTGCGGCATTTCTACCCGGGAGTGGGCCTTAGTTCACGGGAGCTGATCTCCCGTGGTGAAGGTATCTCAACCCTTCAGGGTTGTTTCTTTACATGCGAGGGCGGCTGACCCTCAGTGGCTGTAGGCGCGAAAAACTCCGATCACTTTCCCCTGGATGCGAACGCGCCGGGCATCTAACAGTATTGACTCCATGGTCGGGTTGGCGGGGCGCAACTCCACTTTCCGGCCACGGCGATAGATCATCTTGATCGTTGCTTCCTCTGTATCGACCAGCACCAGGGCGGGGCTGCCGTTCTCGACCTCCTCCTGCTGGCGGATGATCGCCATGTCGCCGTCCAGGATTCCGGCCTCGATCATGCTGTCGCCCTGGACCTTCAGCGCGAACACTCGCTCGCCCTTGATCAGCGAGCCGTCCACAGCCAAGTGCCCCTCGTGACTCTCGAAGGCCAGGGTAGGCTGCCCAGCGGTGGTAAGACCCATGATCGGAATCGAGCGCGGAGTGAACGCCTCCTGCTCGAGCAGCCGGATTCCGCGGGCTCGGCTCTTGACCCGCTCGATCACGCCCTTGGACTCCAGCACGCTGACGTGCTCCTGCGCCGTGGAGATGCCGATGCCGAAGTGCTGTCCGATTTCGAGCAGCGTAGGCGGCGCGCTCCGTTCCTGGATGCGCTGCCGAATCAGCTCGACGATTTCGCGCTGGCGTTTGGGCAGGTTGCTCATCTGTGTCCATCCATCTGGCCGGGACGATATGCCGGAACAAGTTACGGGTCAAGAGGCTAAGAAAAAAATAGTGTCACGTTTCGGGGGGTGGACTGCTTTTAAGAGTAGGAGGGCATCAGACGATGAATCCAACTACTCCCCACCGGCACAATCATCAGCAAGATGGTGGATTTAATGAACTTTGCTCGATCCTGGCCCGGGGTTACCTGAGGATGTCTTTGAAAAACCAGCAGTTAAACAGAACTCCCTTGACTGTTCCGCGCACCGAAGTGAGTGATCGAACCGCGCCTGACTGGTTGACACCAGGCAAGAAAGGAGAACCCGCATGACCGATTCGATCCCGGCCCAGATCGAGGCCCTGCTCCACATGACAGTGGGCGAACTGCAGGCCAAGTACCTCGATGTTTTCGGCGAGGAGACCCGCGGCCGCCACAAGCAGTACCTGTTCAAAAAGATCGCCTGGCGAATTCAGGAGCTGGCCTTTGGTGGCCTGTCGGAACGAGCCAAGCGGCGGGCCGCCGAACTCGTGGACGACACCCGGGTACGCATCAGGCCGCCGAAAAGCCTACCTCTCGAGGACCCTGGAAAAAAGATCGTCAAGCTGAAGAGCGGCTCGCGGGACCGCAGGCTGCCGCTTCCCGGCACGGTGATCACCAGGGGGTATGGGGATGAAACCCATCGGGTAAAGGTCCTGGAGCACGGCTTCGAGTACCAGGACAAGCCGTATCGCTCGCTGTCGGCGGTGGCCCGAGCAATCACGGGCTCGCACTGGAACGGGTTCCTGTT
>JAVCCG010000107.1 GCA_030765605.1 Candidatus Alcyoniella australis | reverse complement strand
TTGCGGAGCCGAACAGGTCGCGGTCCATCGTGCCGAGTATATTTTTTAGGACCGCAGCAGTTCCACGAGCTCTTGTTGACACCCCGAATCAGGTTGGGATAGCCTCCTGCGAGAGGGGGGATGGCGATAAATGCGTGAAAAAAACATCGATTTTGTATTTCTCCTGCTGGTTTGCCTTCTTTCGCTGCTCACATTGCTGACCGCGTGTGATACCGGCGGAGACGACGACGATGCGGACACCGACGATGACGCGGGGGATGATGACGTTGTCGACGATGACGACGATGACCTCGACGATGATGTCGACGATGATGACGACGACGATGACGATGACGATGATGACGTCGAGCCGGTCGAGGGCGAGTTGATCTGGACCTGGGAAACTTCCTACGGACCGCGGACCGTGGAGACCGTGGGCTGGATCGAGGACGCGGACGGCGACCTGGTGCCCGACCCGCTGGCCGTGAGCTACAATTCGCTCTCAGGGGAGGGCACTGAGGACAGCGTGTTCTGCATCAGCGGGGTCCCCGGGAAGGGCAAGGCCGCGCAGCTGATTTGGGGCGCGCATACCTACCATGCAACGCCCCACGAGTCCAACGCGGCGGGCGACGGCGACAACATAATGGCCGTGACCCCGGACCTGAACTCCGACGGCATGTCCGACGTAGTGGTGGGCACGGCCTGGGGCAACCGCTCGGTGTATGCCATCGACGGCAGCAACGGCGACGTGCTGTGGCTGTTCAACACCTACAGCGAGACCAGCTCGGGCTGGATCTACGAGGTGAACCCGATCCAGGACGTCACCGGTGACGGGGTGAGCGAGATCATCGCCGGGGCCGGCAGTTCCGCTGATTCGGGCTACCTGCTCAACGGCGCCACCGGCGCAAAAGTCTGGGACTTCGACGACCCGACCGACGTTGCCTACGGCGCTGACCCGATCGAGAATATCGGCGGCGGGTCCGGACAGGATGCGATTTTCATGACCGGCGACAACGACGGCACGATCTTCGCCGTGGACAGCGACAGCGGAAACCAGATCTGGTCGGCCGAGGCGGGCAACAGCTACGCCTCGGCGATAATCGACGACATTGACTACGACGGTGTGCAGGACGTGCTGTCCGGCTCCTGGGGCGCGTACAAGGTGATCGCCTTCAGCGGCGCGGACGGCGCGCAGATCTGGACCTCGCAAATCTCGGGACAGCCGATGCGGATCGTGCCGATGCCCGACGTGGACTCTGACGGCGTTCCCGATCTGGTCTTCAGCAGCCTGATGAGTAAAGCAGTGTACATGTGTTCCGGCGTTGACGGCACGCTGCTCTGGCCGTGGTACGACACTGATCTTATCTGGGCCGTGGACCGCATCGCCGACGTGAACGACGACGGGATCGACGATGTGGTCGTCGGCGGATTCACCAGCTGGATCTGGGTGCTCGACGGCGTTGACGGCACAGAGCTGTGGCACTACTTTGCGGGCGGCGCCAAAGTGATGAGCGTGCGCGGAGTGCCTGATATGGACGGCGATGGTTACGCAGAGGCGTTGGCCGGCACTCAGAATCTGGGCGATGGACTTCCGGGCTCGGGCCGGGTGTTGCTGCTCTCGGGCAATCCGGATTTGCCGTAAGCTTGATGATGACCAGCCGCGAAAGCGAACTTGCGCGCGCAGGCGTCCGCTTCTGGGAGACCCTGCGCGGCACTGGCGAGCCGGACCTCTCATTGATCGACCAGATCGCGGGCGCGGCCCTGGACAGCGATCCTCACGTGGCCTCGGGCGCAACCGCGCTGCTGTTCCGCTCGCTGGTCGAGCCGCTCAACGACTCTTTCGCTTTGCAGGACCGGCTGGTCTACTACCGTATTTTTGCGCGGGTGATTGAGCTCTGTCGCCGATCGGCCGCAGGCCGGGAGCTCGACCGTGAGCTGGAGCGTTTCGAGATCAGCGACGAACAGCAGCTGCTGCAGCGCTCGTTTGAGATCGCCCGCAATCGGACCGAACCCAGCGCCGATGATTATCAGCAAATCGCAGTGCTCTCGCGGGTCACGCCGGGCGCGGACGTGGCCGTGACCAGCGCCGCGATCAGCGTGCTCAAGCGACGCTACCCCTTGGCGCGGATCGCCATCATCGGCTCGGCCAGACTTAAGCAGTTGTTCGGCGGCGATCCGCGGATCGAGCTGCTTGAGCTGCGCTACGAGCGCCACGGCGGCCTGCTTGACCGTTTCAGCGCCTGGATCGCCGCGGTGCGCGCGGTGGACGATTGGGACCGCGGATCGCTGCTCGTGGTAGATCCGGACTCGCGCATCAGCCAGTTGGGAATGCTGCCGTTGCGTCAGCAGGATCGGGATTACCTGTTCTTCAACGGTTCCGCAGCCGAACAGCTCGATCCGCGCAGCCTCTCCGAGCTGATCAGCGGCTGGTTGGCCGATCGGATCGGCGGGGGGAAGCACGGATCGACCGTGGAGCCGTTCGTGGCGCTGGAGGAGGAGCAACAGAAATTAGCACGGCGTATTTTTGACCAGGCGGGGCTGAATAAGCGCCCCTGCGTGAGCATAAGTTTTGGTGTGGGGGGCAACGCTGCCAAGCGGATCAGTCCCGAGTTCGAGCAACTGCTGGTGTTGCGGATGCTCGAGCAGGGACGGGCTGTGTTGCTCGACCGTGGTGTCGATCCGCAAGAGACGGCCAATGCCGACCGGCTGCTGAACAGCGCCTCCAAGCGCGGCTTCGCTGCCGCGAGGATCGGCCGGGATGACGCTGTGCAAGCGGGTATCAACCTGTTGTGCTGGGACGGCGACATGGGAGGCTTCGCCGGTCTGATCGGGCTCAGTCGCCGCTACCTGGGGTACGACTCGTTATTTCAACATGTTGCAGCGGCCCTGGGAGTGGAGCTGGTCGCGCTGTTCAAGGGCTTTCCCGGGCCGACGTTCCCACGGCGCTGGAGACCGGCAGGACCGGCGAACGTGCATCTTGTGGAGCTTCCCGCCGAAGTCGACGACATCGGCAGTTTGATTCTAAGGGTGGAACAATTGATTGGGGCGGTGTGATGAAAAACAATCATACTATCTGGGCCGCGATCGTAGTGATTATCGGATGTTCTTTGATGGCCGGCGCCTGCGAAAAGGATCCGATCCAGCGGTTGGAGAACATCGAGGAGACCTACATCAGCCATTTGCAGCGCCAGTCCGAGGAGCTCAGTCGTTGTTCCAAGGCAAGGGAGCTTTCGGAGAAGACCTGCTGGGGCAAGTCGCAACGGCCGTTCCGCGACTATCAGCAGGGCTTTTTCTCGGCGCTGCGGCAGATGCAACAGGATTTGCCCAACGGCTATGACCATTCGGAGGACTGCTACGAGACCTGCATTCGCAACTCGGGCTTTACCGGCGACCTGATCTACAATCCGGTTTTTCTCAAGGGGTCCAACGAGGACCGCGGTCTGGAGTTGGCGGGCATGCCCGGTTGTTTCCAGATGTGCCGCAGCTACCTAGTGGCGGCCAACGGCATCGAATAACAGCTCAAGCCCCGCGGTCACTTTCCATTGAGCGCGCGGCGCGTTAACCTGCATCCGTTTCGAGTCCGCCGAGGAAAGTGATGCCGCACAACGAGTTCGTCCACCTGCACCTGCACAGCCAATACTCATTGCTCGACGGTGCGATCAAGTTCGATAAGTTAGCAGCACTGCTCAACGAGCAAGGATCGCGCGCCTGCGCGATCACCGACCACGGCGTGATGCACGGAGTGGTGCAGTTCTACCAGACGATGATCGACGCGGGGATCAAGCCGATCATCGGCTGCGAGGGCTACATCGCGCCGCGCAGTCGTTTCGAGCGCCAGGCCGGACGCGGCTCGGAGAGCGCCTACCACATCGTGCTCTTGGCCCAGAACTCCGAGGGCTACCGCAACCTGTGCCGCCTGGTGAGCAAGGCCTACCTCGAGGGCTTCTACTACAAGCCGCGGATGGACAAGGAGCTGCTCGCGCAGCACAGCAAGGGCCTGATCTGCCTCTCGGCCTGTCTCAAGGGCGAGATCTCGTCGCTGATCCTTGCCGACCAGTTCGAGGCCGCGCGCGCGGCGGCCGACTTCTATAAGCAGACCTTCCCCGACTCGTTCTACATCGAGCTGATGCACAACGGCATCCCCGAGCAGGAGCAGGCCAACGCCGAGCTGATCAAAATTGCCGGCGAGCTGGAGCTGCCGCTGGTGGCGACCAACGACTGCCACTACCTGCGGCGCGAGCACGCGCGGCATCACGACGTGCTGTTGTGCGTACAGACCGGCAAGACCATGCAGGACGAGGACCGCATGCGGCTCTCGACGCCCGAGTTCTACGTCAAGAGTCCGCAGGAGATGATCAAGGCTTTCTCCGACACGCCCGAGGCGATCCGCAACACCGTGCAGATCGCCGAGCGCTGCAACGTTGAGATGCAGTTCGGCAACCCGATCTTCCCCAAGTTCAAGGCGGAAAACGGCGAGCCAAGCGTCAAGGTCTTTGAACGTTACTGCCATCAGGGGCTCGAGCAGCGGCTCTCGGAGATCGAACGCCAGGCCCAGGGCGGGCTCGACGACGAGACGCGCGCGGAGTACCAACGACGCCTGGCCGAAGAGATGAAGCTGATCAAGGACAAGGGCTTCGCCGACTACTTCCTGGTGGTCCAGGACTTCATCCGCTACGCCCGCTCGCGCGAGATCCCGGTGGGACCCGGACGCGGCTCCGCGGCCGGCAGCCTGGTCTCGTGGGCGATGCGCATCACCGACATCGACCCGATCCGTTTCGGGCTGTTCTTCGAGCGCTTCCTCAATCCCGAGCGCCAGGACAACCCGGACATGGACATCGACTTCTGCGCCCACGGCCGCGACGAGGTGATCCGCTACGTGTCCGAGCATTACGGCGCGGATAAGGTGGCGCAGATTGCCACCTTCGGCACCCTGGGCGCCAAGGCGGTAATCCGCGACGTGGGCCGGGCGATGGGCATCCCCTACAGCGACGTAGACGTGATCGCCAAGCTGGTGCCCGACGAGCTGGGCATCACGTTGGATCGGGCCGTCGAGTCCGAGCCCAAGCTGCGCGACGCGGTCGCCGAGAAGTCGTGGGTCGCCGAGCTGATGGAGTACGGCCGCAGCCTCGAGGGATTGACGCGCCACGCCTCGACCCACGCCGCGGGCGTGGTGATCTCCAACGAGCCGCTGATCGACCTGCTGCCGCTGATGTGCGACCAGCGCGGCGAGGTAGTCACCCAGTTCGACAAGGACGACGTAGAGAAAGTCGGGCTGGTCAAGTTCGACTTCCTCGGGCTCAAGACCCTGACCGTGATCGACCTGGCGCTGAAGAACCTTCGCTCCAAGGGGATCGAGATCGACCTGAGCCGCGTTGAGCTCGATGATGCCAAGGCCTTCGAGCTGCTGTGCCAGGCGCGGACATCCGGCGTGTTCCAGCTCGAGTCCAGCGGGATGAAAGACCTGCTGATCAAGTTCAAGCCATCCTCGATCGAGGACATCATTGCCTTGATCGCGCTCTACCGCCCCGGCCCGATGCAGATGATCGACCAGTTCATCCGCCAGAAGCACGGTTTGGAGAAGCCGCATTACATCGTGCCCGAGATGGAAGAGGTGCTCTCCGAGACCCACGGGATCATGATCTACCAGGAGCAGGTGATGCGCCTGGCGAGCATGATCGGCGGGCTGAGCCTGGGAGACGCCGACCTGCTGCGGCGCGCGATGTCCAAGAAGAAGATGGACAAGATGATCTCGTATCGCGAGAAGTTCATCTCCGGCGCCAAGAGCAAAGGCATCGGCGTGCAGCAGGCCACCGAGGTCTGGGAGTTGATGGAGCGCTTCGCGGAATACGGGTTCAACAAGAGCCATTCGGCGGCCTACGCGATACTCGCCTTTCAGACTGCCTATCTCAAAGCGCACTATCCGGCGCAGTTCATGGCCGCACTGATGACCATGGAGGCCGGCGATTCGGACAAGATCCTGCAGCGGATTATGGAGTGCCGCAGCGACATGGGACTGACCGTGCTCGGGCCCGACGTCAACGAGTCGTTCGAGGACTTCAGCGTTACCGCCGTGGGCGAGATCCGCTTTGGCCTGGCCGCGGTGAAGAACGTGGGGCGCGGCGCAGTGGAGGCGGTGATCGAGGCGCGCGAGCGGCTGGAGGTCTTCAAGGGATTGTTCCAATTCTGCCGCGAGGTCGACCTGGGGCGGGTCAACCGCCGGGTGGTCGAGAGCCTGGTCAAGGGCGGAGCTTTCGACTTTACGCAGATCCACCGCGCGCGGCTGCTCGAGGGGGTCGATCGCGCGCTGGACTCCGGGTCCAAAGAGCAGCTGGACCGCAAACGCGGACAGATGGGACTTTTCGCGGGCGACTCGGGATTGGTGCCGGAACAAAACGATGCCACGCTGCTTCACGATGTTCCACCCTGGTCGAACAAGACCCTGCTCGACGAGGAGAAGGAAGCCCTGGGCTACTACCTCACCGGCCACCCGTTGATGGAGCACGAGCGGCTGCTCAAGCTGCTGGCCACCCACGATACCGCGGCGCTGCGCGAGCTGCGCGCCAAAGGCGAAATCAGAATCGCCGGGATCGTCAACAGCGTGCGTCAGCGGGTCAACAAGCGCGGAGAGCGCTGGGCGATCACCGTGCTCGAGGACCTGGTCGGCACCTGCGAGATGCTCGTCTTCTCCGACGTCTATAAGCGCAGCGAGGAACTGCTCGGCGCGGGGCTGCCGCTGCTGATCAAGGGGCAGGCCGACGTCGGCGACAAGGGGACCTCGATCAAGGTCTCCGAGGTGATCGAGCTCAGCCGAGCCGCTGAGCAACTATTCAAGCAGGTCCACTTTTCGCTGAGCAGCTCGGGGCTGACCCGCGAGCAGCTCGAACAGCTCAGATTGCTTTGTATGCGCCATCCCGGCCAGGCCGAGGGCTATTTGCGGTTGAGGCTGCCCGAGGGCGTACAGGCCATGATTCGCTTCTCCGACGACCTGAAAATCAAGCCCTGCCAGGAACTGGTGACCGAGGCGCAAAAGCTTTTGGGATATGATAGTGTTGAGTTGATGACGTCAGATGCTGTATGGCGAAGGGAGTGACAAGGGATGAAAGTTAAAATCAACGTGCAGGATCAGTTCCTCAACCAGGTTCGCAAGGAACATACGCCGGTGGTCCTCGAGACCATCACCGGCAAAGAGTTGAAGGGGACGATCAGGAGTTTCGATAATTTCTCCATCGTGCTCGAGGACGAGGGCCTGTATCTGATCTATAAACACGCCATCGCACACATCCAACTGGGCCAGGGCGCCAAGCTCAGCAACTTCGGCCCTGACCAACAACGGGACAGCAGGGACTGATCAGAACCCCCGTTCCAGGCTGCATTCAATCATGATTGAACAGGCGTCCGCCCAGCAGGCGGTCTGCGTCGGCGTTTCCCCGGCCGGATACGATCCCGAGGCGGCCAGGCGCGACCTCGAGGAGCTCGGAGGCCTGCTGCAAGCGGCGGGCGGCCAGGTGCTCGAAGCGGTCGATATCCGTTTGCGCAGGCCGATCTCGGCCACGCTGTTGGGCAAGGGGCAGATCGAACGCCTGGCCGAGGTGGTGCAGCGGACCGAAGCCGCGCTGGTGGTGATCAACGCCGAGCTTAGCGGCACCCAGACCCGCAACCTGGAGCGGATGCTCGAGGCGCGGGTGATCGACCGCAGCGGACTGATTCTCGACATCTTCGCCCTGCGCGCCAGCACCCTGGAGGGCAAACTCCAGGTCGAGCTGGCGCAGCACGCCTACCGTTTGCCGCGACTGGTGGGGCGCGGAGCGCAGCTCAGCCGGCTGGGCGGCGGCATCGGCACCCGCGGCCCGGGCGAGACCGTGCTCGAAACCGATCGGCGTTTGATCCGTCGGCGGATGGCGCTGATCAAGCGCAGGCTGGAGCACGTGCGGCGCACGCGCGAGACCCAGCGCCAGGGCCGCCGTCGGCGCGATGTGCCGGTGGTGGCCGTGGTGGGCTACACCAACGCGGGCAAGTCCACGCTGATCAACCGCTGGTGCGCCTCGGATCTGGCCTGCGCGGACATGCTGTTCGCCACTCTCGATCCGGCCTTGCGCCAGGCAATGCTGCCGGGCAAAACGCCGGTGATGCTCTCGGATACGGTGGGCTTTATCCGCGACCTGCCGCACCAGCTGATCGAGGCGTTCCAGGCGACCCTCGAGCAGGTGCGCGAGGCCGACCTGCTGCTGCATGTGATCGACGCCGCCGACCCGGCGCGCGCGGATCAGGCCTTGGCCGTGGAGCGGGTGCTCGAGCAGCTCGAGGCGGCGCAAAAGCCGCGAATGACCGTGTTCAACAAGCTCGACCGCCTCGACGATCGGGCGCGGGTCGAGCTGTTGCGCGAGATCCGCGGGATGGAATACAGAATCGGCGTCAGCTCTGTCAGCGGCGAGAACTGGGAGCGGCTCGAGCTCGAACTGGCCCGCGCCCTGGGCAACCCGATCCTGCGTGCGCTGCTCGATATCGACCAGAGCAGCGGCGGGCTGATCGAGCAATTGCAGGTCCGGGCGGAGGTCGAGCAGGTCGAGCAGCTCGCGGAGGGCATGCGAGCCACGGTGCTGATCGGCTATACTCAGCTCGAGAAACTGCGCAGCGAGTACACGGAAGGGCTATGCGTCGTCTCCACACAAGCGCTCTGATTGCGGCGGCATTATTGCTGATCCTGGTCCAGCCCGCGTTGGCCGAGCGTTTCCAGGGCAGTGCGACCCAGACGATCACGGCGGGCAACACTGCAGCGGCCCAGGAGCGCTCCACGCTGCTGGCCAAGATCGACGCGCTGATGGGCGCAGTCGAGTCAGTATTGCCCCAGGAGATGTTCGAGGCCAAAAAGGCGCACATTCGACGCTTTGTCAGCGCGGACCCCGATCATTGGATCGCGATGTTCGAGGTGCTCGACGAGGGAGTACAGGGCGAGGGCTACGCGGTGCGGGTGGTCTGCGAGGTAAAGATGGTCGCCCTACGAGTGGCCCTGGACGAGGAGCTGGCAGGCAAATCGGCCCGGCCGACCGCTGCCCAGGATCTGTCCAAGCCCGGGCCGTTGCTGCTGCTGATGGTCCAACGCTCGACGGGTGGGATGCCACAGTTGTGGGAGCTGCAAGGGCCGATGGAGAACGATTTCGCGGGGCGCGGATACGCGGTGCTCGACCGCGAGATTCAGGGGCGGGCGTTGCAGTCCTCGGCCCTGGACCAGGCCCTGCGCGGCGAACTGGGCACCTTCTGTTCGGTGGCGCGCGCCCTGGGCGCCAGCTACCTGTTGCTGGGCCTGGGCTCGGGGAACATTGCCGACTCCGAGGGTGTCTCCTGTACTAAGGAGGTACAGGTGCGCTTTGTCCATGCTCCAACATGCCGAGTTATTTCAGCGATTTCCGTCGAGACCGGCGGGATCGAGGGGAGCTGCGCCCAGCGTATGGAGCTGGTGGGCCGCGCACTGGTCGAGCGCGTGGTCAACGATCAGCAAAAGGCCGCGGCACAGGGCGGAGGTTCGGTGCTGATCGAGGTGTTGGGCATTCGGCACCACGACGATTACGTGGATCTGGCCCAGGCGTTGAGCGAGGTGCCGGGGGTCGAGTCGGTGAGCCTGGCCCACGCGGTCACCGGCCGCCGGATGGGCGTGGCCCTTGAGGGCGACCTGAGCGCGAGCATGCTCGGCGCGGCTCTGGACAAAGCGGTGATGCCGCATTTTCGCATCAGTCTCCAGGGCGTCCAGGGCGAGCGGGTCGTGATCAAATGCGTGTATTAAATTACGGCCGCGCGGCCGTTTTACTGCTGATTATGCTCTGCGCCTTGGCCTTGATCGCGTGCAGCAGTGCGCAGAAGCATTACACGTCCCCGGACTTCGACCCCTTTCGCATGCTCAGCGTGGCCGTGCTGCCGCCGTTCAACGCCACGGCCGATATGGACGCGCCCGAGGCGTTCCGGCCGATCGTCGAGCAGGAGCTGCGCGACCGCGGCTACAACGTGCTCTCCTCGGGCACGGTGGACCAGCTGATGCAGGACGAAGGCATGTACGTGGCCGAGGATCTGCACTTGCTGGACATGCAGGACCTCTACGAGATCTTCGGCACCGACGCGGTGTTGTTCACCACCGTGACGGTTTGGAAGAAGACGTTTTTAGTGCAATACGCCTCGATTACCGTGGGCGCACGTTTCGAGTTGGTCGAAGTGCCCTCGGGCGAGGTTATATGGTGGTGGGACGACCGGGTGGTCGACCTGCGCGTGGGAGTCGATCGGGAGACCACGGCCCAGACCTGGATTTTTGCGCTGTCGCCCTACGAGCCCTACGTGCGGCAGGTCAGCCAGCGAGCGTTCTCCACTTTGCCCTGACCGCAGTTTTTGGGGTATGAAGGTAGCGGCCCGATGATTTTCGTCAACGGCCGCGAGTTGTAACACAGGAGGAAATAATGGGAGCCAAGATAAAGCTCAGCCTGGCCCTGGTAGCGATGCTGATGCTCGTGATCGGCGGCTGCACCAGCAAGGCGCCCACGGTCTCGGGCGGCTACGACCAAGGGACCACGATTCCCGACGCGGCCGTGGTCAACAAGGGACCCAAGAAGCGCATCGCTGTGATCGAATTCAACAACAAGACGCCCAATCGACGGATGAACCTCGGCGATGTGGCGGCTGAGATTTTAACAACCGAGCTGTTCAAGTCCGGCAACTTCATCATGATCGAGCGCGGCGACCTGGATAAGGTGCTTGACGAGAACCGGCGTTCGCGCGAGGCCGACATCGACCCGGCCACCGCGGCCCAGACCGGCCGCGTGCTGGGAGTCAACGCGGTGGTGATCGGCAACATCACCAACTACTCCACCAAGGTCGAGGGGATCGAGAGCTTCGGCTACAAGAAGAAGATCCAGACCGCCGAGGTCACGGTGGACATCAAGGTGATCGACGTCAACACCGGCCAGATCATCTACGCCGACTCGGGAACCGGGCGCTTCCAGATCGAGGTATCGGAGTTTCTCGGCCAGGGCCAGCGCGCCAGTTACGACGAGGGCTTGGCCACCGACGCGTTGCGCGCGGCCATCGTGCAGTTCACCGGCAACGTGGTGCGCCAGCTCAATTACATCGAGTGGTCGGGCAAGATCGCCCAGGTGCAGGGCGGCCGAGTTTACATCAACGCCGGCCAGCGCACCGGACTCAAGCGCGGCGACCAGCTGGTCGTACGCGGCAAGGGGCAGTCGATCACCGATCCGGACACCGGGCTGGTGCTCGGTACGGCCCCCGGAGCGCAAGTCGGCGAGCTGGAGGTCAGCGAATTCTTCGGCGACGACGCCGCGATCTGCCGGATCGTGTCGGGCAGCGGCTTTGGCCGCGGCGACATGGTCTGGATCAAGCAGTAGAAAGGAGCGCGCAATGAAGCGATACGCGATTGTGGCGATGTCCGCCCTGGCGCTGATGCTGCTCGGGGCCTGCGCGCCGGCGCACATCAACACCGAACAGGTGGGCAACGAGGGGCTGATCGCCATCAGCTGCGATCCCTCCAGCGCCGAGGTCTTTGTCGACGGCCAGTACGTGGGCCGGGCCAAGGACTTCGACGGCGACCGCGAGCACCTGATGCTCGCCGGCGGCGTACACATCATCGAGCTGCGCAAGGCGGGGTACCAGACTTTTAAAAAGGAGATCTACTCCCAGCGCTACGTCCAAACGATAACCGTCACGCTTTCACCGTTGCCACCGGGCCAATAGCGGGATTAATACGCACAAAGAAAAGGGCCGAGGCGCAGTGCCTTGGCCCTTGTTTTATCCAGGTTGTCCGGCGATCAGCCGCCGCAGGACGAATCGTCGTCGTCGTCATCCTCGGGCGGCTGCCCCTGTCCGGTGGTCGTGGCGCTGACCGGTCCGTACCAGACCGAGCCCACGTCCGTGAGAACCTCGAGCTTGTAGAAGTAGGTCAGACCGCCGTTCAGCGGCTGGTCCTCGTAGTAATAGGGCGATCCGCCGGGGGCGATGCCCTCGGCGATCAAGGCGTACTCGCCGTCCTCGAGATCGGAGCGGTACAGCGCGTAGCTCTGTACGCCGGTCTCCACGCTGGACTGCCAGTCCAGGCCCACCGCGTAATCAAAGCCGCTGGCCGTGAACGAGTCGACGCGCACGCCGGAGTCCACCACCGGCACGTCGAGCACCGCGGGCAGGGTGTTGTGCTTGGTCGCGGCGATGGTCATTACGGTGTTGCCCCCGATCGGCGGGTCGATGACAAAGCTCACCGCGCCGCTCTCGTCGGTCAGGGCCGAGGCGTGCAGCAGTCCGGCGATATAGAGCGTGACGCGCACCGCGGGGGTCTCGGGCACGCTGATCTCGACGCTGCTCAAGGGGAGCAGCAACGGATTGTCCACGTCCATCGTGAGTTGCAGCGGGACCTCGGAGCGAACTTCGAGGGTGGCGTCACCCATGATGTTGTACATCTCAAAGTAACGCAGCACGTCGCTGGTCGGCCCGTATTCCGTAAGCAGCGCCATCTTGCCAAAATCCATCATGCCGTAGGTCGAGCTCAGCGATTCGTTGAAGTAGCCGTCGAACACCGCGCGTTCCATCAGGTCGTCCTCGTCCCAGTAGCTGGAGACCGAGCTACCCATGAAGACCGCGGCGCCAGCTCCGGCGCGAACCCAGGTCTCGGCGAACGACTCGTTGACCTCGTATTTGCCCGTGAGGCAGGCGTAGGACTGAACAAAGGGATAGACCGCGTTGCTCAGGGCGCGCACCTGGCTCTGGTTGTACGGTGGGCCGTCGGCCCAACTGGTCTCGCTGCCGTGGCCGGAGTAGGTGACGAAGCTCGATCCGGCGTTGATCGAGGCGGTGATGTCCGATGGTCCGGCGTTGTAGGTGTGATCGTAGACCCGGTCGCTGACCCAGACGCGCGGATCGAGGAAAGTGCTGATCACGTGGTTGTGGGTCCCCTCGGTGATGTCGTAATTATCGTTCCCCGCCATGAAGGTCGCGTGGGTGATCCAGGCGTCGCCGATGGTCCACAGCCCGCGCTCGTGGGACATCAGTTTGTTCACCGCGTTGCCCAGTTGCGAGGCGTCGCGCACCGGCAGGCGGCCGACATCGAGGTCCGGGTAGTAGTCCGAGCCGTCGACCGCAGCGAAGTACAGGTCGGTGGCCGGGCTGCCCGAGCCGCTGCCGTTGAAGTAGCCGATCGAATCGGTGTCGCCTACCAGCAGCACGCTGGTCAGCGGCACGGGGTAGGTGGTGTAGACGTTCTGAATCGCCGCGCGCACCGAGTTGGCGTCGCTGCCCGTGACGTCGGTGGTCAGCAGTAGCACGTCGTAACCCAGCAGTCGCTTCCAGACCAGGTAGGCGTCCAGGGACGGATCAACGCTCAGGGCGGGCGGCGCGATTACCATCATCGTGCGCTCGAGCTGCTTGGAGCCCTTGACCGCTTCGGGAGGATTGATCAGCAGCATCCGCGCGGCCTCGAGTTCGCGCTCGTCGCTGAAGCGCTCCAGCGCCAGCTCCGTAGCCCGCAGGTCGGCATCGGGAACCGAGATCGAGAGCGTGATGCTCTGCAGCAAGTCGATGCTGTTGGTGGTCGGATTGAGATCGACCGGGTAGACCTCGATCAGCGCGATGCGCAGGCCGCGCCACACGCCGACCTCGGCGATTTGCGCCAGTTCGTCCAGCAGCATGCGGTCCGAGGCGTAGATCTCGCGATCAACGGTCAGCTCGCGCGCGGCCAGCGCTCCGGGCAGCTTGGGCACGGGCGGCTGCTGAGGCTGCACCGGCAGGCTGCCGCCCCATTGGTCGGCGCTGTACGTGGCGCCCGATGCGTCGAGCACCTCCAGCAGCGGCTCGCCGCCGAACGGGATGCGTACAAAGCGGCGCAGCACCGGCACACGCGGCGCACCGACCACACCCAGCACGCCGGTGGAGTCGATCTCGATCGAGGTGAAGTTCGATCCCAGCAGTTGGGTCGGCTCGATTTCGAGTCCGCCGAAACGCACGGCGAGTTCGACCGTGGTCGCGTCCTGATAGATCGGCTCGACCGTGGTCGAAGTGCGGTTCAGCAGATTCGAGTCCGCGGCCAGGGCCGGGACCGCGATCAGCAACACCAAGCACAGTGAGAGCAATAAACGTGACATGCCTTTGGTCATCGGTGGTTCCTCCAAAAAATCTGTCCTAGTTTGGTCCAAGCGGCAGTGATGTTCAAGCCTAGTGATCTCCTCGGGCTGACGTTGATTTTTTACGCGTCGCCTGCCATATAAGTGGGCGTCATTATGTAAATGTTATTGGCGGAGGCAAAATGGATCCCAAGATCGGCAAGAAGAACGAGGACGAGTACTTCGCACGCCAGGAGTACGAGCGTCAGCGGAAACTGGCGCAGCAGCGCGAGGCGCAGCTCGAGCAGGACCAGCGCGATCAGCTCAAACAGACCCACTGGATGCGCTGCCCCAAGGACGGAATGGAGCTGGTCGAAATCGAGTTCATGGGAGTCAAGGTCGACAAGTGCACGCACTGCGGCGGGATCTTTCTCGACGCGGGCGAGCTCGATCAACTTTTCGCGGTCAACAGCAAGCAATCGGGCGTGATCATCAAGGTTCTCCAAGTCTTCCGCTGAGATGAATCAGGAGCCGACACCGGCATTGCCGCCCGTGTGGCTCAAGCCCGGCCCCCTGGTGCCGATCGCCCGGGTCGCGGCCGCTTGCTACGGCGCGGCAATCGGTCTGCGCAACGCAGCCTACGATCACGGCCTGTTGCCCACCCATCGCGTGCAGGCGCGTACGGTCTGCGTGGGCAATATCAGCGTGGGCGGAGCGGGCAAGACCCCCACGGTAATCGCGCTGGCCCGGCGGTTGCACTCCGATGGCGCCAAGGTAGGGATCGTCAGCCGGGGTTACGGGGGCAGCGGATCGAGGCGCGGCGCACTGGTCTGCGCGGGGAACGGTCCGCTGGTCGATGCGCAGGTCGCGGGCGACGAGCCGCGGCTGATTGCCCAGAGCGTACCCGAGGTGCCGCTGTACGTGGCAGCCGACCGCTGCCTGGCTGCGGAACACCTGGTGCGGCATTTCGGCTGCGAGATCGTGCTGATGGACGACGGGTTCTCCCATCGTCGGTTGCAGCGCGACCTGGACCTGCTGTTGATCGACGCGGTCAACGGTTTTGGCAACAGTCGGCTGCTGCCCGCCGGTCCGCTACGTGAACCGCTGACGCAGCTTAAGCGCGCCAAGGCGATCGTGCTCTCCAAGGGCCCGGCCGATGACGATCTGCTGCAGTGGGTGCATCGGCTGGCCGGGCAAACGCCGGTGTTCCAAAGCCGACTATCAACGGTCGGCCTGCGGCGGCTCGAAGACGGTAGTCCGGTCGATCTAGATGAAATCAGAGGACAAAAGGTGCTTTCGTTTTGCGGTTTGGCCGATTCCGGAGGGTTTGACAACACTGTGCAGGGGCTTGGCGTACAGGTGATCGCGCGGCGCGACTTCGGCGACCACCATCGCTATTTGGTCCGTGATTACGAAGAGTTGGCCGCGCTTGCGACGCCTGATGGATTGACCTATACTCTGACGACCGCCAAGGACGCGGTGCGGCTTTCTTCACAGGGTTTGCGGCAAAAAGGGATACCAATGACCCTGGTTGTGGACGTACAAATGGAATTCGACGACCTCGAGGGCTTGATCGCCTTGATCAAGGGCTAAGATGAGCAGGCCGGCCGCATTTCTCGACCGCGACGGGACCATCAACGTTGATAAGGGCTATCTGTGTGATGTCGAGCAGTTGGAGCTGATCCCGGGATCGGCCGAGGCCATTGTGCGCCTCAACGAGGCTGGCTGGTTGGTGATCGTGGTCAGCAACCAATCGGGAATCGCGCGTGGGCTGATCGAGCCTGAACAGCTCGAACAGGTCAACCGTCGGCTGGCCCAGATGCTGGCCGAGCAGGGAGCCCGCATTGACCGCTTTTATCATTGCCCGCATCTGCCCGATGGCAAGGTCGAGCAATACGCAATGGAGTGCGGCTGTCGCAAGCCCGCAACCGGCATGATCGATCAGGCCTGCCTTGATTTCCAGATCGACCTCGAGGCGAGCCTGATGTTCGGCGACAAGCTCTCGGACGTGGGGCTGGGCCGAGGCTGTGCCGTGAGTGCCGTGCTGCTGCTCAGCGGCATGGGAATCGCCAATCTCGAACACCTGCGCGAGCACGGTGGGCCGCTGCCCCAGCGCGTGGCCGGGGATCTGGCCCAGGGCGTGGACTGGGCGCTTTCAACCGACCGTATACGGCGCTCGCCGCGCAAAGCGCAATCCAAGATCGTCGACCTGCCGGGCGCGGCCGCTGCGATCGAGCAGTTGCAACGGTCCGGCCGCAGGGCAGCCGTGGCATTGGGCGCATTCGACCTGCTGCACATCGGGCAGCTGCGCTATTTGCAAATGGCTGCCGCGCTGTGTGACGAGCTGTATGTTGGCTTATACTCGGACGAGCTGGCCAAGGAGCGGCTGGATTCCTGGCGGCCGCTGGAGCCGCTTGAGGTGCGCAAGGAGCTGGTGGCGCACTTGCAGTGCGTGGACCGGGTGTTCGTTGTCGATCGGCCTGGTCCGACGGATGCGCTGTTGGCGCTGAAGCCGGATATACTTGCGATCAGGCCCGGCAACGACGATGAATTTCGCGAGTCGGCCCGGCAGTGCGGTGCGGCCGTGGAGGTCTGCGGCACAAGGGTCGATCCGCTGACCAGCGAGGTCATCAGGAGCATCAAGATGAGGATGAATCGACAGTGAAGGCGCTGGTAACCGGAGTGGCGGGATTCGTCGGGTCGCACCTGGCCCAACGACTGCTCAACGAGGGCATGGACGTGGTTGGTGTGGACTGCTTCACCGACTACTACGACCCGCGGATTAAGCACGACAACTTAAGCTCGGTCCTAGGCCACGCGCGCTTCGAGTTTCTCGAGCTCGACCTGGCGCGCGAAGAGCTCGGTACGGCCCTGGACGGCGTGGAGCTGATCTTTCACCAGGCGGCTCAGGCCGGGGTGCGCGCCAGTTGGGGCAAGCAGTTCGCGGTCTACACCCACCACAACCTGCTGGGCACGCAGATGCTGCTCGAGCAGTGCAAGGGCCGCGAGCTTAGGCGGCTGGTGTTCGCCTCGTCCAGCTCGGTTTACGGCGACGCCGAGGCGCTGCCCACAAGCGAGGATGCGCGGCCCGCACCGATGTCGCCCTACGGCGTGACCAAGCTCGCCTCCGAGCACCTTTGTCTACTCTATCAGCGCAACTACGGCGTGCCCGCCGTGGCCCTGCGCTACTTCACGGTCTTCGGGCCGCGTCAGCGGCCGGACATGGCGTTCCATCGGCTACTGCGTTCCGCGCTGCTGCAGGATGAATTCGAGCTTTACGGCGACGGGATGCAGACTCGCGATTTCACCTATATCTCGGACATCGTCGAGGGGAATCTCCTCGCCGCGCTCAATGGAACCGACGGGGCGGTGTATAATCTCGGTGGCGGAAACCGAACCGACATGAACTCGGTTATCGAGCTGATCCAGCAGATCGCCGGCAGTATGCCGGTGGTTCAGCGTCGGCAGACTGCCAAGGGTGACGTGCGGCATACGGCCGCCGACATCTCGCGGGCAGCGGCCGATCTGGGTTTCGCTCCGCATGTCGATCTCAGGGAGGGGCTTGGCAATGAGTGGGAATGGATCAAACACATCTACGGCTGAGATGGCCGCACAGCGGATTCCGGCGGACCTCAAACCCGATATCCGGCAGATCCTGGTCTGCCCCAAATGTCACGGCGAGCTGGTTGATCACTTCGAGCCCGAGGGATTTATCTGCGAGGCGTGCAGCAAGATCTACCTGGTGCAGGAGGGCATCGCCAACTTCCTGATCGACGAAGCCCAACCCTGGCCGCCCGAGAAATAGCATGATGAAGAACGTAACAATCGGCGACGTCCCCATCGGCCGCGGACATCCGCTGGCCCTGATCTGCGGGCCGTGCGTGCTCGAGGACATCGACGTGGCCCTGCGCGTGGCCGAGCACGTAAGCAAGCTGTGTCGAAAGCTGGGCGTGGGCTACGTGTTCAAGGCCAGTTACGAGAAAGACAACCGCGGTTCGGCCACCGGCTACCTGGGCCCGGGGCTGCACGACGGACTGGAACAGCTGGCGCAGATCAAAGCGCAGATCGGCGTGCCCGTGCTTTCCGACATCCACCGCATCGAGGACATCGCGGCCGCGGCCGAGGTGCTCGATGTGCTGCAGATCCCGGCCTACCTCTGCCAGCAGACAAGCCTGATGCTCGCGGCAGGCGCCGCGGGGAAGCCGGTCAACGTCAAGAAGGGGCAGTTCCTCGCGCCGGAGAACATGTCCTCGGCCGTGGGCAAGCTGCGCCATGCGGGGTGCGATCAGGTGCTGCTCACCGAGCGCGGCTCGTGCTTCGGCTACAACCGGCTGGTGTCGGATTTGCGCTGCATCCCGATCATGCAGGACCTGGGATGCCCGGTGGTCTACGACTCGACGCACATCGTGCGCATCTACGGCATTCCCAGCGCGGACCCGCGCGGAGGCGAGCCGCAGTTCGTGCCGCACCTGACGCGCGCGGCCGTGGCGGCGGGCACCAACGCACTGTTTCTTGAGGCTCATCCCGAGCCGTCCAGCGCGCGTTGCGACGCGGCGAGCATGATCGATCTGGGGACGTTGGACCGGCTGCTGGAACAGAGTGCGCAGCTGGCGCAATTGGTTCGACAAATGGAAGTTGATTAGACCGGGAGGTCATCAGGAAATGTTGATATTCATCGATAGCGCAAACGTAGACGAGATCACACGCGCGGCGTCGCTGGGGCTGTGCGACGGCGTGACCACCAACCCGACCCTGATTATGAAGCAGGGCGCGGATCACCACACGCGGATCAGCGAGATCTGCGCGGTTTTTAGCGGCCCGGTGCTGGCCGAGCCGGTAAGCAGCGAGGCCGACGCCATCGTGGCCGAGGGGCGCGAGCTACACGCCATTGCCGACAATGTAGTTGTAAAAATTCCGATCGGCATGCCCGGGGTCGAGGCGATCCATCGTCTGAGCTCCGAGGGGATCGACTGCGCGGCCACCCTGATCTTCAGCGCCTCCCAGGCCCTGATCGCATCCAAGGCTGGCGCGCGTTTCATCTGCCCGTTCGTGGGCAGGCTCGACGACGTGTCCACCGACGGCATGGAGATGATCCGTCAATCAGCCGCGCTCTACGACGCTTACGAGCTGCCTACGCAGATCATCGTCGCCTCGGTACGCCACCCGCTGCACCTGATCGAAAGCGGCCTGGCCGGAGCTGACGGAATCACGTTGCCCTTCAGCGTGCTCGCCAAACTGCTTTCGCATCCGCTGACCGACCTGGGAATCGAGCAGTTCCGCAAGGACGCGCAAAAGGTCGGCGGAGCCTGATTCGCAGCCCGCGATGCAGCCGATCTCGGCCGTAATCATCACCAGGGACGAGGCGAACAACATCGTCGATGCTCTGCGTAGCGTGGAGTTCTGCGATGAATTGCTGGTGGTCGACTCGGGCAGCGTTGACGACACCGTGAGCCTGGCGCAGCAGGCCGGAGCCCGGGTGCTGCACAACCAGTGGCCCGGCCACGTGGCGCAGAAGAACTTTGCCATCGACAACGCCGCGCACGACTGGATCCTCTCGATCGACGCGGACGAGCGGATCAGCGACGAGCTGGCCACCTCGATCAAGGCGGCGATGGCGGCAGAGCCCGCTGTGTCCGGGTTCGAGGTCAGCCGCCGGGCGTTTTACCTCGGCCGCTGGATCGACCACTGCGGCTGGTACCCGGACCGACGGGTGCGGCTGTTCGACCGCCGCAACGCGCGCTGGGAGGGGATCGATCCCCACGACTTCATTCGGGTCCAGGGCCCGCAGCGTAGGCTTGAGGGCGACCTGCTGCACTACACCTACCGCGACATCTCGCATCACCTGGCCGTGATCGACCGCTACACCACCATCGGCGCCGACCGACTGGCCAAACTGGGGCGCAG
The DNA here is from genome assembly GCA_030765605.1 of Candidatus Alcyoniella australis. Taxonomy (NCBI): domain Bacteria; phylum Candidatus Lernaellota; class Candidatus Lernaellaia; order Candidatus Lernaellales; family Candidatus Alcyoniellaceae; genus Candidatus Alcyoniella; species Candidatus Alcyoniella australis. Next base: position 64,418 of record JAVCCG010000107.1, on the reverse strand, counting down.
GGCGACGATCAACGACATCGTCGGGCGACCGATCTGGACTTTTTTTAAGAAGTACGTACTCAAGCTCGGTGTGCTCGACGGCTTACCAGGCCTGCTGGTCTGCGCGCTGAGCTCGTACTACGTGTTCCTCAAATACGCCAAACTCTGGGAGCGCGGACGTGGAACCTGAGTCCGTGCTGGTGGTGCAGACCGCGTATTTGGGCGACGTGGCCCTGACCACGCCGCTGCTCGACGCCCTGCGTTCGGCCTGGCCCGCGACCACGATCGACGTGCTGGTGCGGCCGGAGTTCGTGCCGTTGCTGGCGGCACATCCGTCGGGAGCGCGTGCGGTGCCCCTGGACAAGCGTGGTAAGGACCGCGGCCCGATCGGCTCGCTGCTTTCCGCAGCGCGTTTGGGACGCGCGAACTACGATTTGGCGCTATCTCCCCATCGCTCTTTGCGCAGCGCGCTGACTCTGCGGCTGGCGGGCATCCCGCAACGCGTGGGGTTCGACGACGCGGTGGGCGCTCGGCTCTATACGCAGACGGTCGGGCGCGACCCGGCGTTGCACGAGGTTGAACGCGTACTCTCGCTGCTGCCTGCGGTGGGCATCGCGGTTCCCCGGAAACCGCGGCTGAGCCTGGGGATCGAACAGAATGCGCAGCAATCCGTTGAGCGACTGCTGGCCGATTGCGCCATCGATTCGGACGCGGCGCTGGTCGGGGTCAGCCCTTCCAGCGTCTGGGCCACTAAGCGCTGGCCGCCTGATCGATTCGCCGCGCTGATAAATCGGATTGTGGATCAGACCGGGATGCGGGTGCTGCTGATCGGCGGAGCGGACGACTCCGCGCTTTGCAACGACGTGCTGGCGATGTGCAACGCGGGCGTAACCAATCTGGCCGGGCGCACGACGATCGCCGAGCTTACGGCGCTGATCTCGCGACTGGCGCTCTACGTGACCAACGATTCGGGACCGATGCACCTGGCCGTGGCCTGCAACGTGCCGCTGCTTGCGCTGTTCGGCTCGACCGTTCCCGAGCAAGGCTACGCGCCGTACACCGCGAACTGCGAGATCGTGCAGCGCGAGGGGCTGGCATGCCGACCGTGCGGACCCCACGGACACCAGCGCTGTCCGGAAAAACATTTCAACTGCATGAACGAGCTGGGCGTGGACCAGGCGATGGCAGCGCTGCTGATGCTCGCGCGACGCAACGGGGTGATCTGATGCCCAAGAAGATCCCTAGCCTGCACATCGACCTCGAGCGCACTTGGCGCGGCGGACAACGCCAGGTGCTGTTCCTGGTGCGCGAGCTGCGCGCCGTAGGGCACCAGGCTTTTTTAGTCTCGCGACCGGGTACGCCGATCGCCGAGCGCTTCGAGGAGCTGCGCATGCCGGTGAGCACCATGCGCGTGTTCGGCGAGCTCGATTTATTGGCTGCCAGACGCATCGCCAAGATCGCCCGCGAACAGGGGATACGCATTCTCCACGCCCATTCCAGCCACGCGCACACCCTGGCGCTGCTCGCCGCGCGCGACGTTCCCGGCGGGCGGGTCGTGGTCCACCGCCGCGTCGATTTCAAGCCAGGAGAGGACGCGCTCAACCGCTGGAAGTACAGAGCGGTGGACGGCTACGTTGCGATCAGCAAGGCGGTGCGCGACGTGCTGATCCAAAGCGGCATTGACGCGGGAAAGATTCTGGTCGTGCACTCGGCCGTGGAATACCGACCGCCGGCGGACGACGCGCGGGAGCGGGTGCGCGCCGAGCTGGGGCTCGAATCCACAGACAAGCTGCTGCTCAACGTCGGTGCGCTGGTCGATCACAAGGGACACCAGTTTTTAATCGAGGCGATGCCTACGGTGTTGGCGCGCTTTGCCGACCTGACCTGCGCAGTGGCCGGCGACGGGGAACTGCGCAAGGAGCTCGAGCAGCAGATCAACGGGCTCGGCCTCGGCGATCGGGTGAAGCTGCTGGGGTTCCGCGACGATGTGCCCGACCTGCTGGCCGCCGCGGACCTCTACGTCTCGACAAGCCACCTTGAGGGGCTAAACACCTCACTGCTCGACGCATCCCTGGCCGGGCTGCCGGTTGTGGCGACCCGCGCCGGAGGGCAGGTCGAGGCCGTGTCCGACGGGTCCAGCGGACTGTTGGCCCAAAATCGCGACCCCGCAGACATCGCCGACAAGATAGTCACGATCCTCTCCGATGAAAAGCTCGCCGCGCGGTTGGCAGGGGGAGGGCGCGAGTTTGCGGCCGAGTTCTCTCCGCAATCCATGGCGCGTCAGGTGGCGCAGTTCTATTGGAGCCTGGTGGACTGATGCGGATTTTGATCGTCAAACTCGGCGCGGTGGGCGATTGCGTGCACACGCTCTACGCGCTGCACGCTCTGCGCCGCAGCTTTCCCACAGCGCACATCGGCTGGGTGGTCGAAGGCAAGAGCGCCAAGGTTGTGGTGGGACATCCGGACCTGGATCAGGTCCACGTGTTCAACCGCGTGGGATTTATGAGCGACCTGCGCGCACTGGGTCTGCGCAAGGCCTACGGCAAACTGCTGAGCACCGTCGGCCCGCTACGCGAACAGCCCTACGACATTGCCATCGACTTTCAGACGCTGCTCAAGTCCGGGATCTTCAGTCTGGCCTCTAATGCGCCGTTGCGCATCGGCTTTGACAAGTGGCGCGAGGGCAGCCGGCTGTTCAACAACGTGTTGGTCACGCCGCAGCCCGACGATCTCCACGCGGTGCAGAAGTACATGGCGCTTGTTCAGGCTGCGGGCGCACAGCGCTGCCTGGAGCCGCCGGGGCTTTATGTTCCAGAGGTTGAAAAGCTGGAGGTCGATCGTTTCTTTGCCGAGCAACGGCTGGATTCTGGTCGCGTGGTGGCGATAAATCCGGCGGCGAGCTGGCCGACCAAACGCTGGGATCCCGAGCGCTACGGCGCGGTGGCCCGCGAGCTGGCGCAACGCGGCTATACTCCGCTGGTGATCTGGGGGCCAGGAGAAGAGGAGCTGGCGCAAATCGTGGCCAAAGGATCGAAGGCTGGGGCGCTGATCGCGCCGCCAACCGCGCTGCAGGCCCTGGCGCACTTGCTGTCGCGTTGCGCGCTCTATTTGGGCAGCGATTCGGGACCGATGCATATCGCGGCGGTGATGGGCACGCCGGTGGTCGCGCTGTTCGGCCCCAGCGATCCGCAACGGGTCGGGCCGCTGGTCGAGCCATCGCGTGTATTGACCCACGAGGTCGATTGCGGACCGTGCTGGAAGCACGAGTGTCCGGACCCGCGGTGCATCAATCGCATCAGCGTGGAGCAGGTGGTCGCCGCCACGCTGGAGATTTTGGATAGTCGCCCTTGAAGCTGCTGGTCTGCCTGAGCCAACACCACTGGACCGGCGCGGCCGAGCCCACGTTGACCACTGCCGCGATGCTCGCCGCACAGGGCGACGAGGTCTGGGTGGCGTTCGACCGCTCGCGCCCCGGAACCCTCGAAACTAAAATATCGGAGCTGGGTCTCAAGGCAACTCCCGAGCTGTCGCTTTCGCGCAAGCCGCTACGGCCGTTGCGCATGCTCGCCGACGCGCGCAGCCTGGCGCGCTTTGTGCGCAACCAGGGGATTGACGTGGTTTGGTGCCAACTAAGCCACGACCACTGGATCGCCGCACTGGCGAGGCGTCTGAGCCGCACGCGCTTCCGCATTGTGCGCACGTTGCACACTTCGGCCCAATCGCGTCGCAGGCCGGTCCACGCGCGACTCTTCGAATCGACTGACGGAATTTTCAGCGTGGGTACGCCCCAACGCCAAGAGCTGTTGAAGAGCTATCCGGGGCTTGATCCGGCGCGGATCAAGCTGCTGGGCGGCGGTGTCGATTGCCAACGTTTCGCGCCCAGCGTGGAGCCGCTGTTGATCGACGGGCTGCCCGCGGGCGCGCCGGCCGTGGGCATTGTCTCGCGGATCAAGGCCGGACGCGGACACCAGATGTTGCTCGAGGCGTTCGACTCGCTCGGCGGACGCTTCCCGGACGCGCGGCTGCTGATCGTGGGCCGCGGCGAGGGCCGGGAGGAGTTGGAGCAGACGGCGCGCGGATTGGGCTGCGCGGACCGCGTGCTGTTCCTCGGGTTCGTGGACCAAGATCTGCCGGCGCTCTTGCGGCGGCTGGACGTGCTGGTGCTGCTCGGCGAGGGGAGCGACGGCACCTGTCGTGCGGTACTTGAGGCTGCGGCCGGCGGCGTTCCCACAATTGCAACTCGGGTCGGAGCAGTGCCGGACCAGGTGGAGAATGGCCGGAGCGGCTGGCTGATCGATTGCGGCGACCGGACACAGCTCGAGGGAGCGCTGAGCGAGGCGCTGGACAATCTAGAACAGACGCGCGAGCGCGGCGCTCAAGCACGTAAGCTGGTACTCGATAAATTTACCATCGAGGCCCGGCGCGACCGCGCACGAAGCGGCCTTGAGGAAGTTTGCGCGCTGCCGATTTTGGAGCACGGAACAGCCTGCGCCATGAGCGATCTGGGCCTGATCGGCGTGCTGATGTACTTCGTGTTCGCCGCGGTCTCAATCTCCCTGGCGCAGATCGGTCTGGGATTGGCCGTGGCGGCCTACGTGGTGCGCGCCGTGGCGCGCCGCGATCCGCGACCAGGCGGCATGCGCCTGCTGGCGCCGATTCTGGCGTTCATTCTGGCGGCGATTATCGCCACCTTGGCGGCCGTGGACCGCGAGCGTGCGATCAAAGGGCTGCTGGATAACTGGGTGCTGTTTACGCCGTTGATCGTCGCGACGTTTCTCAGCGTGTCGCACGTGCGCACAGCTTTGGGACTACTGTTCGTCGGTGCGGTGCCCATCGGCGTAATGGGAGTGATTCAGCACTGGGTCGGTTGGCTCAGTTATCCGGTCAAAGACAACCTCAAGGATCTTCCCGAGTTGGGCATCACGTATCACGCCATGGGGTTTTTTTCGCATCACCTGACCCTGGGCAACGTGTTGGCGATGGTGCTGGCCGTGGCCCTCGGGCTTTACTTCCAGCGCACACGGTCGGACTTTGAGCCGCTGAGCTTTCCGTTCAAGATCGCGTTGGGAAAAGTACGACGGCCCTGGGACAGCCACATCCGCCAGAAGCTGTGGCTGATGCTCGGCTCGTTGCCGATCCTGCTCGCGCTGTTCTTTACCTATGCGCGCAGTGCCTGGGTCGGCCTGTTCTGCGGCGCGCTGTTCCTGGGCTATCAACGCGGACGCCGGGCGCTGATGACGCTGCTGCTGGTCGGGGTCGGAGTTGGGCTGGTGCTCTCGCTGGCCAGCCCGTCGCTGCAGCGTCGGGTGATGAGCATGGGGCGTACCGGGGTCAACCTCGAGCGCATCCTGACTTGGGAGAGCACGGTGCGAATGATCCAGGACCATCCGCTGACCGGAGTTGGGCCGCGCAATTATCGCACCTCGATACCGCCCTATCGCGAGGATTACAACATCAGTTTCACCAGCTCGGCCCACGCGCACAACATCTATTTGCAGGTCCCGGCCGAGTACGGGCTGCTGGGGCTGGCCGCGTTCGTCTGGCTGATGGTCGCGATATTCAGACTGGGGCTGGGTCGGGTATCTGGTAGACTGCCCCCGCGGCCCGACGCGGCACTGCACTTGGGAGCCACGGCCGCGCTGGTGTCGTTCATGGCCGCCGGGATGTTCCAACACGTATTCGGCGACGAGGAGGTAATGATGCTGTTCGCAGCATTGGCCGGAACCCTCGTGGCCAGGGGATCGCAGGACAATGGCGACGGGTGATATGGCCGAAAGCAGGAAGAGGCTGCTCGAGATCGTTAAACGGTTTTCCGGGGTGCGCATTGCCGTGATCGGCGATGTGATGCTCGACCAGTTCGTCTGGGGAGAGGTGGATCGGATTAGCCCCGAGGCGCCGGTGCCGGTTGTGCACGTCAACGAGGAGAGCTACATGCTCGGCGGCGCGGCCAACGTGGCGAACAACCTGCGGTCATTGGGTGGCCACGTCGAACTGATGGGGCTGGTGGGATCGGACGCCGCGGCGGAACAGATCTGCGGCAGGCTCGATCAACGCGGCATCGGCCATCGCGGCCTGGTGGTCGAGGATGGCCGCACGACCACGGTTAAAACGCGGATCATTGCCCACTCCCAGCAGGTCGTACGCATGGACCGCGAACAGGTCGGCCCCATCGAACGCAGCTCGGTGCGTTCGATCCTCGGGTCGCTCGAGGCTTTTCGCGACGATGGCGGGCTCGATGCGGTGATCGTCTCGGATTACGGCAAGGGCGTGGTCGGCCGTTCGCTGATTCAGGGAATGCGCAAGCTGATCAGTGGCGCGACGACCGTTGCCGTGGACCCCAAGGTGCGCAAATTTAGCCTCTACCGCGGATTGGGAATCATTACACCGAACCATCACGAGGCGGGTCAGGCCCTGGGCAGCAAGCTGCGCAGCGACGCCGAGGTCGAGGTCGGCGGAGAGCGGATCCTCAAGCGCTTTGAGCTCGAGGCGGTGTTGATCACCCGCGGCGAACAGGGAATGAGTCTGTTCCAGCGCGATAAGCGGCCGGTGCACATTCCGACCGTGGCCCGCGATGTGTTCGACGTCACCGGCGCGGGCGACACGGTGATCTCGGTGTTGACCATGGCGCGCGGCGCCGGCGCCTGCTACTCCGACGCGGCCTTGATCGCCAACTACGCCGCCGGAATAGTGGTCGCAGAGGTCGGTACGGCCACGGTCAGCGCCCAACAGCTCGTCCGCGAGCTGCGGCGCTCGCGGATCAGCGCGCCTTGAGCACTCTGAGCGAACCTCATCTGTCGCGCCTGATCTGCGAGCTGCTCGTGGGCCGCGATGCTGATCAGCAGGGGGCGATCGATAGCCTGATCGCAAGCTTCGGTCCAATCGAGCTGCTGACACAGAGCGAGGAGTTCGATTATTCGGACTACTATTACAAAGAGATGGGGAGCCCGATCTTCAGACGGCTGGCGGTCTTCAGCGACTTGGTAAGCCCGCGGCGGCTGGTCGAGATCAAGCTCAAGACGAACGAGCTGGAGGACCTGTTCGCTGAACAGGGCCGACGCGGCGTCAACATCGATCCGGAGTTGCTCAGCGAGGGGAGCTTGATTTTGGCGACGGGCAAGCCCGCAGCGCAACGGATCTACCTGGACCACGGGATATACGCCGAACTGAGGTTGGTATATCAAGACGGCAATTTCCAGCCGCTGGCCTGGACCCACCCGGACTACCGTGAACAGCAGTTACTGGGGCTGCTCTCCAGACTGCGCGAAAAATATCTGATCGATCGGAGAACGCGATGAGTGCCATTCGAAGCATGACCGGTTACGGCAGGGGCAAGGCCAAGCGCGGCCAGGCCCACGTGAATGTCGAGCTACGCAGCGTCAACGGCCGCTATCTCGATATCAATCTACGGCTGCCGACGGCCTTGGCACACCTCGAGCCGCGCTTGCGTGAGATCGTACGCGAGAAGGTGGCGCGCGGCCGGATTGAGTGCAACCTAAGTCTTGATCGCGGTTCAGCCCCGGCGCGCACGGCGAGCGTGGATCGGGCGCTGGCCAAACAGGTGGCCGACGCATTGCGCGAGTTGGCCGACGCGGCTGGGCTCGACGATCAGGTCAGCCTCGAGCTGGTGGCGCGCCAGCCCGGAGTGATCACGGTTTCCGAGCGGACCGAGGCCAGCGCGGCGGAGCAATCCGTGGCAGAGACCGCGATGCGTAAGGCGTTGCGCGATCACGATCTGAGTCGGCGCACCGAGGGCGCGGTGTTGGCCCAGGATCTGGCCGGCCGGGCAAAAGATATCATCAGCCTGATCGGTCAGATCGAGGCCGGGCTGCCGCAGGCCAGGCAGGAGCTGGGTAAAAAGCTCGAGGGACGGCTCAAATCGTTGGCCAGCCGGATGGAGCTCGACGAGAATCGCTTTCAGATGGAGGCCGCGTATCTGGCCTCCCGCGCCGACATCACCGAGGAGATGACGCGGCTGCGCAGCCACTTGGAACAAATTCGCAAGACGCTCAATCGCGGCGGAATCTGTGGCCGCAGCCTCGATTTTCTGATCCAGGAGTGCCTGCGCGAGATCAGCACGATGTCGGCCAAAACACAGTCGCTGGCGCTGACCAAGCTGGCGCTGGAGGTCAAGGGCGAGCTTGAGAAGATGAAGGAACAAGTCCAAAATATTGAGTAGTAATACGATGGAGCATCCGGGACGCGTTTTCGTAATTTCAGGGGCTTCGGGTACGGGGAAGACCAGCTTGGTCCACTGGCTGTTGGAACATGCCCAGGGGCTGGAGCTGAGCCTTTCAACCACCACCCGCGAACCGCGAAAAAACGAGCACAACGGCGAGCAATACAATTTCGTTGATCGAGAACAGTTCGAGCGCATGTTGCACAACGGCGAACTGCTCGAACACACCGAACTCTACGGCAACTTTTACGGCACCAGTCGCAGCGACCTGGAACGTATTCGGGCCAGGGGTGTGGACGTTTTGTTCGAAATCGACGGGATCGGCGCAGTGCAGATCAAAGGAGCGCTGCCCGAAGCGCGCTTGATCTTCATCGTCCCGCCGAGCATGGAGACCCTGCGCCAACGGCTGGAGCAGCGCGGAACCGACAGCGACGAGGTAATCCAGCGACGGCTGGCCAACGCTCGGCGTGAGATGTCCTATCTGGGCAGTTCCGAGTTCGTGGTAATCAACGACGAGTTCGACGCGGCGGCCCGGGACCTGCTTTCGATCGTCAACTACATCCGGGGCGGCGACGCACAACGGGCCGACGAGTGCCGGCTCGAACGCTCCCTGAGTCGGCTGGATCCGCAGATCGCGGCAGGAGCGGGTTTCAACAGATGATCAGGCTCAATGAAATTATCGACCGGGTTGCGAAGTACAACCCGGAGGCGGATCTCGATCTGATCCGTCGGGCCTATATTTTTTCGGCCAGAGCCCACGCCGGGCAGTTGCGCCAGTCCGGCGAGCCGTACCTGATCCACCCGCTGGAAGTCGCCAACCAGCTGGCCAACATGCGGCTGGACGTGGCCAGCGTGGCCACCGGGCTGCTGCACGACACGCTGGAGGATTGCGAGCAAGTAAATATCGAGCGGCTGACCGAGGTCTTCGGCAAGGAGATCGCGGGGCTGGTCGACGGCGTGACCAAGATTGGCCGCATGAGCTTCGGCAGCTCGGCCGAGGCCCAGGCTGAGAATTTCAAGAAGATCATTCTGGCCACGGCCAAGGACATTCGCGTGATCCTGATCAAGCTCGCCGACCGGCTGCACAACATGCGCACCATCGAGCATTTGAACAAAGAGAAGCAGCAGCGGGTGGCGCGCGAGACCATGGAGATCTATGCCCCGTTGGCCCAGCGGCTGGGGATGCAGGCGGTCAAGACCGAGCTGGAGGATCTCTCGTTCCGCGTGCTGAACTCCGACGAGTATTACAAGATCACGCTAAAGCTTAAGAAGGGGCGCCGCGAGCGCGAGAAGTATGTCCAGGAAGTAATTCGGCTGCTCAAGGAGATTCTCGACGAGCACGGGATCAAAGCCGACGTGATGGGCCGGATCAAGAACGTGCATTCGATCGCGTCGAAGATGACGTCGCAAGGCCTGAGCTTCGAGCAGGTGTACGACCTGATCGCCTTTCGTATCGTGGTCGAGGGATTGCAGGACTGCTACGAGGTGCTGGGAGTGATCCACTCGATCTGGAAACCGGTCCCCGGGCGTTTCAAAGACTACATCGCGCTGCCCAAGGACAACATGTACAAGTCGTTGCACACCACGGTGATCGGCCCCTACGGCGAGCGGGTGGAAATCCAGATCCGCACTAACGAGATGCACGCCCTGGCCGAAGAGGGGATCGCCGCGCATTGGCGCTACAAACAGGGTGTGGACTTCAATCCTCAGGACGACCACAAGTTCGCTTGGTTGCGGCGGCTGCTGGAGTGGCAGCGCGACCTGGAGGACCCCGAGGAGTTCCTCAACTCGGTCAAACTCGACCTGTTCCCCGACGAGGTCTACGTCTTTACGCCCCACGGCGACGTCAAGAGCTTTCCCAAGGGGGCCACGCCGATCGACTTCGCCTATTCGATCCATACCGAGGTTGGCAACAGCGTCAGCGGCGCCCGGGTCAACGGCTCGTTGGTGCCGCTGAAGTACCAGCTTAAAAGCGGCGAACGCGTGGAGATCATCACCAGCAAGAGCGCGCGCCCCAGCCGCGACTGGATGAAAATCGTCAAGACCCCCCAGGCGCGCAACAAGATCAACTCTTTTCTAAAGCGAGAGGAGCGCGCGCGGGCGATGAGCCTGGGGCGCAGCCTGCTGGAGAAAGCACTACGGCGCTACAAGATCAGTTTGAACAAAGTCGAGCGCGACGAGCGGATCGAAGAGATCGCCAAGAAGTTCGGCGCTGGCAATTTCGAGGGGCTGCTGACGCTGATCGGCTTTGGCAAGGTGACGACCAAGCCGGTGGTCTCAGAGTTCGCGCCCCAGGCGGCTTCGGACAAGCCCGAGCCCAAACAAGAGGGCGGCGCGATCAGCAAAATACTTTCTCCGTTGCGCGGTCGCAATCGGGGAATCAGAGTCAGCGGAGTGGACGACGTCGTGTTCCGCATCGCGCGTTGCTGCAACCCACTGCCCGGCGAGCCGATCGTCGGCTTCATCACCCGCGGCAGGGGGGTGACGATCCACTCCACCGATTGTCCGGAAGTCGAGGCCGAGGAGGAGGAGCGCAAGGTGGAGGTCGAATGGGACCTGGCCGCCAACGACCTGTCGCAAGCCACGATCCGGATCACGTCCGAGGACATCCCCGGGATGCTGGCCGCGATCTCCAAGGTGATCAGCACCGAGTCGGTAAACATCACCCGCGTGCACATCGAGACGACCCACGATAAGCAGGCCGACCACACCTTCAGCCTGCAGGTCAGGGACGTTAAGCAGCTGGATCACATGATCCGCGCCCTGCGTAAGATCAAGGGAGTGATCCGGGTCGAGCGGATGCGCAACCCGGTTGGGGGCTGAGGCCGAAGCGCCGGACGGCAAATAAAAAGGGCGGGCTCGCGGCCCGCCCCATATCGACGAATAGCAGTGCGGTTAAACCGCCTTTTGGACCTTGCCGGCTTTGATGCACGAGGTGCAGACCCGCACGCGCTTGACCGTACCGTCTTGGACGATGCGGATCCGCTGCAGGTTGGGCAGCTGCACTTTCTTGGTCTTGATGTGCGAATGGCTGATGTTGTAACCAACCAGCCTTCCCTTGCCGCATATCTCGCAAACTCTACTCATTTCAAACCTCTGATAAAAACGAGGGCGTTTATTTATCACAATCCGCCGGGCATGTCCAATCGGTTGCTCAGCGTTTTTTCATCAAACTTTTGGAAAAGATGTCCGCAGCGGTGATCGCCGAGATCGCCTCGCCCTCCATCTCCATTCCGGGCAGCACCGCGCGTCCGGCATAGAGCACCTCTTTTTGCGGGGTGCGGTTGGTCAGGTGCCCCAGGCCCAGCGTGTCGATCGGCTCGATGCGCGCCAGCAGATCGACGTCCAGGCGGCGCTTGTAGAGCTTGAAGCTCTCCTCGACGAAAATGCGGTCGATGTGCTCGTCCAGGAACGGGATCAGCCCGCGCAGCACCTCGACGATCCGCTCGGAGAGCTGCTTGGCGTCGTTCAGACCGAAGTCCTCGCGGAAGTTCAGCCGGCAGGTGGCCTGCAGCAGCCGCTTGCCCTTGGGCGCGTAAAACTCGTTCTCGCGGGGGCTGAGGTTGAGGAACAGCAGGTTGTGCGCCCACAGCTCGCGCTCGGGGTCGTGGATCAGGATCAGGTTGTCGTGCATGCCCACGGGCACCACATCGTCGTCAATGCCGACGTAGAGCGTGAACTCGGTCTGGATCAGCTGTTCCCACTCGCACAGCTCGCGGAACTGGCGGCGGTAGGCGCGCGGCAGCAACGTGGGGAAGAAGGTCTTGGGATTGGAGCTGACCAGCAGGTGCCGGCAGCGCACCTCGTCCTTTTCGCCGGGGAAGCGGATCGCCGAAAGCTTGCCCTTGCGAATTACGACCTCTTCGATCTGGTCGGCTTGGTGGAATTTGCCGCGATAGCTCGAGATGCGCTCCTTGAGCAGCGACTCGAGCAGGGCGATCCCGCCCTCGGCCGTGACCAGTCCGCGGTGGGTGCTGCCCAGTAGGTAGGCCGCGCGCAGCAGGGTGACGTTCTCGCATTGCAGGCTCGACAGGTAGTAGAGGATCGAGCGCACGATCTTCTGCGAAACGGTCGAGAGGTTGAACGAGCTGACGAACTCGTCGAACGACGTTTTCTCGTTCTCTTTGAGCGCCGCGGCGATCGGGCGTGTCGCGCGGTTGAACTTCCAGCGGTCCGAGGTCGAGGCCGGCGGATAGACCACGTCGCTGGCGAAGATCGTGCTCACCAGGTCGTGGTAGCGGTCGATCTCGGTGAAAAACGTGCGCAGTCCCTTGGCATCGGTTCCCAGGTTGTGCTCCAACAGCTGGAATTGGGCCTCGCGACCCGGAGGGAAGTCCAGTCTGCTCTGGGGCAGAATCAGCTGAAACGCTGGCTCGGCGAGCACGAACTTTTTTTTCTCGAGAAACGGGATGCCCAGCTCGTTGAAGATGTCGCTGAACACGTGCCCCTGGCCGAAGCCGAAGAAGAACGGCTTGGCCCGCCGCAGCAGGTAGCCCTCCTTGTGCAGCTCGACCTTGTCTGAGGCGACGTCGACGACCAGCACGTTGTATCCGCGCTTGACCAGCAGAGCGCCGGCGATCAGGCCGGAAATTTCCGTGCCGATGACAACCGCGTCGAAGAGCTTGCCCAACATTTGCTATTCGAATTGCAGCGCAGTCTCGTCGTTTTTACGTTCGACGATCTCGCCGATCACGCTGACCTTCTCGCCGAGTCCCTCGAGCCGGATCGAGATGTTGTCGGTCTCCTGTTCGGGGACGATCAACACCATGCCGATGCCGTTGTTGAAGGTGCGGTTCATCTCGGCGGTCTCGATTTCGCCGGAGCGCTGGAGGAACTCGAAGATCGGCGGGATCTCCCACGAGCCGTTGCGCAATATGGCGCGGCAGCGCGCGGGAAGGATGCGTGGGATGTTCTCGGTCAGACCGCCGCCGGTGATATTGCAGATGCCGTGGATCGGGAAGTCGCGCAGCAGGTTGCGCACCGTGCGCACGTAGATCTTGGTCGGCTCGAGCAGCTCCTCGCCCAGCGTGCGTCCCAGCTCGTCGATGTGATCCTCGAGGCCGCACTTCGTCCGGTCGAAGACGATCTTGCGCACCAGCGAGTAGCCGTTGGAGTGCAGGCCGCTGGAGCCGATGCTGATCAGCTTGTCGCCCACGCGGATCTGGCTGCCGTCGATGATCTCCTCGTTCTCCACGATTCCTACGCCGAACCCCGCCAGGTCGTACTCGCCGTCGGGATAGAAGTCGGGCATCTCGGCGGTCTCGCCGCCGATCAGCGAACAGTCGGCCTGGGAGCAGCCCTCGGAGATGCCGCGGATGACCTGCACCGCAGTATCGATCTTGAGCTTGCCCGTGGCGAAGTAGTCGAGCATGAATAGCGGCTGGCCGCCGTTGACGATCACGTCGTTGAGCACCATTGCCACCAGGTCGATCCCCACGGTGTCGTGCTTGTCCATCATAAAGGCGATCTTGAGCTTGGTGCCCACACCGTCGGTGGAACTGACCAGCACCGGGTTTTTCCACTGGTCGATGTGCAGCTTGAAAAGCGAGGCGAAACCGCCGATCTCGGTGATGACCTCGGGGCGGAACGTCGCGCGCACCAGTGGCTTTATTCTTTCGACCAGATTCGATCCCGCCTCAATGTCAACGCCGGCGTCAGAGTAGGTCAAAGATCGCTTCACTGGCAGTCTCCGCTGAGGTTGACTTTTGTTGGGTATGGCCTAATCCCAGATCTAAGGGCGATCGTAGAGTACCAAAAGACAGAATAAAGTCAATCGGTCGCCACTGCGCACCCTGGCCGGGATTTCTTGACAGTCGATCGTTATCGTGATACCAAGGTTCCCCTTTTTACGGGGTTTTCCCCCGAATAGCGATATACGGCAAGAATCGTTTGCGGCTGTCATCGGCCCTGTGGGCCGCAGGATGCGAAGCATGGAAAGGAGTCAGTTCTGATGAAGAGCCACGACCCCAGGCTGATCCGAAACATCGGCCTGTTCGGCCATGGAGGCTCGGGCAAAACGAGCCTGGCCGAAGCGATGTTTTTCAACGCAAAGATGCTCACCCGCCTGGGAAAAATCACCGATAAAAACACTGTGATGGATTGGGAGCCCGAGGAGATGGACCGCCAGGTCAGCCTGGGCATGGCAGTCGGATACATCAAGCACGGCAAGACGTTGATCAACCTGATCGATACGCCGGGCGACGCCAACTACGTGCCCGATGCCCGCAACGCGATGTCCGCGATCGACATGGCGCTGATGGTGATCTGCTCCGCCTCGGGGATCGAGGTCCAGACCGAACGCTATTGGGAGTTGGCCGTCGAGCAAAAGAAGCCACGGGCTTTGTATATCAACAAACTCGACCGCGAACGCGCGAACTTCGACGCCGTGCTCGAAGAAATCAAGCAGACGTTCAAGGTGATTCCGGTTCCGCTGGTTGTTCCCATCGGCCAGGAGGACGCCTTCGAGGGAGTGGTCGACGTGCTCTTGGGTAAGGCCTATCGCTACGCCAAGGACGGCTCGGGCAAGTGCGAGGAGATTCCGATTCCCGAGACGATGACCGACAGGATCGAGGAACTGCGCATGCAGGCCATCGAGTCGATCGCCGAGAGCGACGACGAACTGATGGAGCGCTATCTGGAAGACCAGGAACTCCAGCCCGAGGAACTGGTGGCGGCGCTGGGCAAGGGGCTGAGCCAGGGCTCGATCGTCCCGCTGCTCAGCGGTTCGGCCACGCTGAACATCGGCGTTGACCTGCTGCTCAATTTTATCGAGGGCTCGGGGCCCAGCCCGTTGGATGTCCCGCCGCTGCAAGCCCACGACGTATCCGATGTCGAGAAGCTGATCGAAGTAGTGCCCGCGACCGATGGCGCGTTCGCCGGCCTGGTGTTCAAGACGATCGTCGATCCGTTCGCCGGCAAGCTCAACCTGCTGCGCGTATTCCGCGGCGGCCTGAGCGCCAACGCCGAGGCCCGCAACGCCACACGCGAAGCGAACGAGCGCATCGGCCAGCCGTTAAAGATGCAGGGCAAGAAGCAGGAGCCGGTGGACGACATCGTCTGCGGCGACATCGTCGCCCTGGCCAAACAGCGGGATACCCGCACCGGCGATACCTACGTTGACGCCAAGGCGCCGCTGATTTTCGACATGATTAAAATCCCCGATGGTTCGCTCAGCTTTGCCATCGAGCCCAAGACCAAGGGCGACGAGGATAAAATCGCCAGCGCGCTGCAGCGGATCCAAGAGGAGGACCCCTCGCTGCATACCAGGCGCGATGCCCAGACCAAACAGCTGATCCTCACCGGCATGGGACAGGGGCATCTGGAGATGACGATCGAGCGCATTCGGCGCAAGTTCGGCGTGGAGGTGCTGCTCAAAGCTCCCAAGGTGCCCTATAAAGAGACGATCCGCGCCTCGGTCAAAGAAGTGCGCGGCCGCTATAAAAAGCAGACCGGCGGTCGCGGACAGTTCGGCGACACGGTGATCAACCTCGATCCACTGCCCAGCGGCTCGGGATTCCAGTTCGTCGACAAGATCGTCGGCGGGTCGATCCCGCGCCAGTACATCCCCGCTGTTGAAAAGGGAATATCCGAGGCCGCCGAGCGCGGTCACCTGGCGGGCTATCCGGTGATCGACTTCCAGGTCCAGCTGGTCGACGGCAGTTATCACACCGTGGACAGCTCGGAGATGGCGTTCAAAATCGCCGGCTCAATGGGCTTCCAGACGGCAATGCAAAAGGCCCAACCCACGTTGCTCGAACCGATCGTCGACATGGAGATAACCGTGCCCGAAGATAAGACGGGCGATGTGATGGGCGACATGAACAGTCGGCGCGGCAGGGTGCTGGGCATCGACAGTAAGGGCCGCAACTCGGTGGTGCGGGTTCAGGTGCCGCTGGCCGAGGTGCTGCGCTACGAGCCGGACCTTCGTTCGTTGACCAGCGGCAAGGGCTGCTACGTTTCGAGCTTCAGTCGCTACGAGGAAGTGCCGCACAATCTGCAGGCGAAGATCATCGAGGAAAGCAAACGGGAGTCCGAGGAATAGTTGCGGTTGGAAAGTGGCCACGAACGGCTTTTGCTGGAGCCTGAACCGTGAATGAGAACTACACAGGTGTAAAACTCACCTGGGAAGAGCTGCCCGAACAGGTAAGAAGCATTCTGCCCCAAGACGCCGGACCCGGCGTGCGCATGGCGGCGGCCAAGGGACTGCTGCCGATGGGCACCCAGGAACTGGTGGTCACCCTGGTCTACCTGCACCGGGACGATGACGAGCAGATCGCCAAGGCCGCGCAGGAGAGTATCGACGAGCTGCCGCCGAACCTGATCGATACCGCGCTGGCGTCCCAGGCTACTCCTTGGCAGGCGCTCGATTTCTTCGCCCGCAGGGAGTTGGCGCTGCCGGCGATGTACGAGCGCATCCTGCTCAATCCCACCTGCGCTAACGAGACGATAATCTTCCTGGCCGAGACGCTGACCGACATCGGCCTGATCGATATCATCGCCGCCAACCAGACGCGGTTGGTGCAGGCTCCGCAGATTTACAATGCCCTGAGACGCAACTCAGCTGTGCCGCGGGCGATCCGCGATCGCGTAGAACAGTTCCTGCGGTTGTTGAATATCGAGGCGCCCGAAGATCGCGAGTTTGAGGAGTTCGCCCCGCCGGTGGCGGAAGGGATCGAGCCCCAGGCCCCGGAGGCCCCCTCCACCGAAGCTTCGGCCATGGACGAGGCCGTAGAGTCGGCGGAGCATGGGGAACAATACGACGATTTGGTCTTCGACTCGATGTCCGAGAAGGAGCTCAAGCAGCACGTCGACCTGGATAAGCTGGCCAAGGAGAGCTTCGAGAAGGATGAGGAGTTCGCCAAGGAATTCCTGGTCGATCCCGATCAAGAGCTGACCGGCACGGAACGCAGCTCGATGGCCTTCCGCGTCAAGAAGATGAGGGTCATGGATCAGATCAAGATGGCGCTTAAGGGATCGCTGGAAGCCAGGATGATCCTGATTAAAAGTCCCAACAAGATAATCCAGGAATGCGTGCTGCAGAATCCGCGGATCACCATCGAGGAGGTGCTCAAGCTCTCGCGCGACAAGACTGCGCGAGAGGAGCTGATCAGGATTATCGCCAACAGCCGCGAGTGGACCAAGAACTATCAGACGAAATTGGCGCTGGTGAACAATCCCAAGACACCGATCCCGTTGTCGCTCAAATACATGACCATGCTCAACGACCGGGACTTGGCGCATCTTTCAAAGAGCAAACAGGTGCCCGGCATTTTGGCTGTTACCGCGCGCAAGGCGCTGGCCGATCGCCAACGGTTTAAATAGTTGACTGACCAGGATCGCAAGGATCGCCCCGACTATCTTACGCCGCAGGTCAATCAACTCTCAGCAGAACAACTGGCCGCCGAAGAACAGCTCTGGAGCGAGGTGTGCGCAGCGGAACTCGACCAGCAGACGCACAACCGCTACGTCGGATTTTGTCTGCGCAATTCTCTGATCAAAACGGCGATCCGCCGCTATAGCGAGTCGGTGGACGACGAGCGGCTGCCGATCGAAAAGCGGCGCATCGCCCGGCTCAACCGCCAACATCTGATTCAGGTCATCGCAATTCCGACGCACGCCAAGAGTCTTGAAGAGCAGGAATCCAAGATCTGGCTGGGGCTGGTTCTGCCCAGCGTCTTTGGCCTGGTATTCGGATTGACGATGACGATCTCTTTGGCCGGACGCTGGCGGGCGATGGGCATGACGCTGACCCTACTGTGCACGGTGATTCTGGCGGGATATCTGTACTACAAGGCGCGGATCAGCGATCAGTTGACGGGCGGCGGCAAGAAAGAATCGCGCTAGCCTTTATTGCGGCGAAAAAGGCTCTTCAGACGATCGACGATTAAATCCTTGAGATAGACCTTTTCGGTGTTGCTGCGCGAGGACAGCAGCTTGAGGTCGCGCTGCACCTCGGGGACGTTGGGCGCCAGGGCGGCGGCCTTTTTCAACCAGGCGATCGCCTCCTTGGTGCTGCCGCGTGCCTTCTGAATTAGCCCCAGGGCGTACCAGACTTCCCAGGCGTCGGGATCGACCTTGGACGCCTCGCGTGCGGCATCCAACGCCTCGTTGCGCTGTTCCAGTCCGGGCTCACCCTCGGCCGCGCTGCGCCAACGGCACAATGCCACCAGCGATTTGGCCGGACCAGAACCCGGGGCGAGCCGCGTTGCCCGGGAATATGCGGCCTGGGCGGTCTGCATGTCCTTATCGCGCAAAGCGTCCCATCCGAGCTCCATGCACTCGCGAGCCGTGTTCAACTCTTTGACGCGGTGGATCCTGTCGCGTTCCTTGCGCGACTTCAACGTGCTGGCCACCGCGGTCCTGCCCTCGGAGGTCGAAAGGATCCAGTCTGCGTCGGACAGTCGACGCCGGATTTGGTGGACCAGCACCTTGGTCACTGAGTCGGAGTCCATCAGATCGGCGTTGTCCAGAGCGGAGAGTTCCTCGATCTTTTGCCGGTAGGCGCCATCGACGTCTTCGTCCTCGGAGTCGATCGACACGTCAAGGGCCTGAACGTAGTCGACGCCGTACAATTTGTCGTAGCGCTTTTCAAGCTCGTCGCGCAGCAGCTGCAGCTCCTCGTTGCCGGCCTTGGTTTGCTGTCGTCGACGTTCGTGCCACTGACCCGAGTGCAGCATTCTGAAGCCGTGGAGCGCCTGCAGATTGCGCGGATCGAGCTCGAGGGTCTTGTCGAACTCCTCCTCGGCGAGTTCGATTTTGTGCTCGTCCAGATAGATTCGCCCGAGCACCGCGTGGGCCTTGGCCAGGGTCGGATCGGAGTTGAGCGCCTGGTGCATAATACCCTTGGCCTTTTGAAACGCCTGGGCTTTGGAGATGCCGAATCCGGAGTAATCGCGATACAGACATTCGCCGTAGCCGACCAAGCTGTGAAGGTCCTCGCCGTGGGTGGCGTGGGAGCGCTTGAACAGCTGGCCAGCGCCGCGGATGTCGTTGGCTTCCAACATCGATTGGGCGCGTTTGCGCAGGGTCTGGGCCTGTTCAAGACACTGGGAGAGGGTGGCCTCGTCCAGCGGCTGCTCATTGCGCTCGAGCTCTTGCTGGTACAGCTCGTGTTTATGCGGATCGCTGATCGTCTCGTAAGCCTCGGTCAGCCGATGGAAGATTTCGTCGGCCATCTCCTGGATCAACAGCGGGCTGTTGGCGTAGATCTTCGGCGGCCTGATGGTCTCGGCCAGGTCGAAGTAGATCTGTCGCGCCTGCCGCGGGTCGTCTTCCGGACTCAAGCTGAGCAACTCGTAGAGGTTCTTGGCGGCTTGGGCCTGGTACCAGGATTCGATGTGCGAGATGTAGGCCTTCAGCGCCTCGCTGTCCATGACGTTGCGTTTGATGTTCTGTTGATCCAGGCGCTTCCGCCGATAGATCTCCCGCAGCTCGATCAGCGTCTGGGCGTGGTTCGGACGCAGGTCGGCGGCGAACTCCAGTGAGTTTTCCGCCGAGGGCATATCGCCGGAGTGCTTGTGGGTCAATCCCTTGAACAGGTGGCCGTCGGACAGGTTGGGGTCGAGCATCAGCGCGTGATCGATCAGCTCGCGGGCGCGTTCGTTCTTTTGCTCGTCGGCGGTAACCAGGGCTTCGTTGAACAGCGCCCATCCGCTCCAGGCGAAGTACTCGCCGCGCAGGGGGTCGAGCTGCGAAGATCGCTCGAACAGCTCGAACGCCGCGCTGTATTGGGCGTCGTCGAACTTCGCTCTGCCGTTGACGAACTCCAGCGAGGCGCGGATCACGTCGGCCTTGTCGACCGAACGGGTGTCGGGTTCCGGGGCCGGCCTGACCGCGTTGGGATCCAGGTCGGGCAAGGCGAACGAGGAGTAGGCGGAGTGCAGGATCAGCAGTGAGGCGTCGGCCCTGGCGCGGGCGATGGCCGAAGCTTTAGAGAACAGCAGGCGGTTGTGCAGTGAGGTCGCCGCGACAATGTAGGCCTTTAACGCCGAATCGGCGTCCTGCTCCTGATCGAGCTCGAGCGCCTCGGCCTCGGTTGCGCTGCGCAGACGGTTGTAGAGCGTCTCGATCTCGTCCATATAGGCGTTGACGTCGTTATTCTTGGAGCGGTCGGGTTGCCCGTAGGGGATGCCCCCCTGCTGCGGGTGTTCGGAGGCGGGCAGCATGTCGAGCTTGACCGACCCGAGCATGATCATTCCCAGCGTCAGCGCCCGCACGTCGAAGTCTCCCATGTCGGTCGATTCAAAGACATCCGACGCGTTGGCCGAACCGTCGATCGAGGAGGCGAAGCGCTTCTCCTGGCTGCTCAGCGACAGGTTCGGAATCTGGAACGGGCCGCCGACCACCGGGTGGATGTAGAACTTGGACAGCTCGCTGAACTCCTCCTCGAGGCCGCTGGGACTGTAGTAGCGGCGGATTCCCTCGAAGACGATGGCGCTCAGATCGATCTGCAGCGCCAGGTTTAAGCCGGGCACGCCACTGAGCAGCTCGAAGTAATAGGCGCCGACGCGGATCGAGAACAGGTCGACGACGATCCGAGCGACGTGTTCGGAGAGCGACTTGTAGAGCTGGTGCGGCGTGAGCACCTGCATCTGCAACAGCGCCTCGCCCTGTCGGCGGTCGTGCTCGATCATCTGTTGCAGCGATTGCACCAGCGTCGGTTGGTCGATCACGCCGCGTTTTAGCAGCATCTGGCCCAAGCTCTGTCCGCACGAGCGGCTCGAGGCGTAAACGATCTTGCCGCGCTTGAAGTAAACGCAGCGCACCGACTGTCCGGCGACAACCCGTAGGGCGCCGGTCTCCTCGTGTTCGGCGATCCACGACAGCAGCCTGCCGACGCGGATATTCTCCAGGCTGCCGGCGAGGTCCAACTTGGCCGGAGGCGCGGCGTCGATCTCTGAGCCCTTAATGCGTTTTTGATCGAGCTGCTGCAACTGTTCCAGGGACATGCCCTCGAGGTGCAACGAGAGTTTCTGCTCCAGCTCGTCCAGGGTGAAGGGCTTGATCAGCAGGTCGTCGGCGCGGAACTTGAATTTTGCCTGTTGAGCAATTTTGAAGTTTTTAAAGATCGAGCCGATCAGCAGCACCGGCGTCTGACGGCCCTCGGCGGTCTCCTTGATTGTCAGGCAAAGCTCGGCTCCGCTACGTTTGGGCAGCAGCGATTCGATGATTATCAGGCCCCAGCCCGGCTTCTTTTTCAGCAGTTCCAGGGCCTGATCGCCGTTGACCGCGCGTACTGCGGTTTCACCGCGAACGTTGAATACCTCGCTGAGGAATTCCCATTCGCCGTCGTCGTTTTCAACGACAAGGATCCGACTAGCCATTGGGATCCTTAGGGGTTCTGGTCATTCGCGGCTCCTAGGAAAAAGGATAATTCGGGCTAGAACAGCTTTTTTTTGTACCACGGGGTTTGGTCGTCCGGCTGTTCTTTTTTCGATTCGGTCTTGGTCGACTTACCCTCGGCGGATTCTTCCTTGGGGCGGCCGTAGAGCAATTTGCCGAGCAAGCCGCTCGAGGAGCTCTCCTCGTCGTCGATGCGCGACTTGATCAGGCGCATCTCGCGCAGGCTCTCGATGTGTTCGTCGTCAATGTTCAGCGCTTTTTGAAACAGCATCCGGGCGCGCGGCAGATCGCCGAACACGCGATACATCCGGCCCCAGAGGAAGAGTACGTCCGGATTATCAGGTCCCAACGCTTGCGCTTCGCGGAAGGCTTCGTCAAACCGCATCAGCGTGCGCGGGCCGTCCGCGCTGCTGCGGAATTGGTTCATGAACTCGCAGTAGACCTTGTAGGCCACGTACTGGGCGTTCTTCGGATCCTGCTGGGTGAGTTTGTTGAACACTTCGAGGGCTTGATCCCAGACTCGGTCCTTGACCAGCATCAGCGCCTGCTTGAACTGGTCCTCGGGTCGCGTGCCGCCCCTGATCTTGGCGGCGATCGCCTTCTGCTGCTCGCTGACGCGCAACGAGCGCTCGTACAGCCGCCTGGTCTGCTCGGAAATCAGCACCTGGTAGGCCTGGTTGATGCGCATGAACAGCTCCTCGGCCAGCGGTTCGATCTCGCGGTTGAGGGGCATGTTGCGCATGTGGTCCGGGTGGAATTTCTTGGCCAGTTTGAAGTAGGCGTTCTTGATTTGGTCGCCGTCGCAATCCATCGGCAGGTTGAGAATCTGGAAGTGGTTGGCGTTCTCGATTCGTTTGAGGTAGTCCTCGATTTCGACCTTGAGTTCGGCGATTACTTTGCGCTGATCGTCGTCGACCCGGAAGGAGAGGCTGTCCTTACGGCGGCGCATAATGTCGCGCAGAGTGCGGCGCACGCTGCGGTTCTCCGAATCGATGCGCAGCAATCGGCGATAGTATTTGGCCGCCTCCTCGAGGTTGCCGTCGGATTCCATGGCTCCGGCAATGGTCAGCAGGCTGCGCTCGCACATTCCGTCGAGCGACAGCGATTTTTTAAGTACGCTGATCGCGTCCTTGCGCGAGATTTTGTCATTGGCGGTTTGCAGCGACAGCTCGCCCTTGATTCCGTGGTACTCGCTCTCGGTCGGATAGGTGTCGATCGCTTCCCGGATCGATTGCAGCGCCCGCGTCGAATCGCCGATCGTCATCGCGTTGCAGGCGTCGAAGTAGGGCAGCAGGCTGCGCAGGCGGCTCTCGCGGCTGGATTGGAACTCCTCGTGATGCTGCATCATCGCCACGTAGCGTCCGCTGTCGCGGAAGCGTTTGTAGCCGCCCAGGGTCTCGAAGGCGATGGTCAGATTTTGGAATATCGAGTCGGCAATCTGGCGCGTCTCCGGATCGCTGCGGGTGAACAGTTTGTCCTCGTGATAGCGCTGCGACAGCGTGTAATACGCACGACGAAGCTGCTCGTCGTCGAAATCGCGTCCGATGCGCAGCATCTCGAAGTAGTTGCGCTCCTCGATCTGGCCGCGCTCCTGGTGCACCCGCCTTGCGAACTCGAGGTCTGCCGCGTCGCGCTTGTTGTCCGGAGCCGCTTCATGCTCGATCGGGGTGCTGATCGAAACGACGCCGGCCATGCCCAGCACGAAGATCAACGCCAGGACGCGCTTGTGCTCCATGGTTTCGGTCAACGAGAGGTTCTCGATGGTCTGAGTTCCGTCGAGCATCCGCAGCAAGCGGATCTCCTCCGACTTCAGGTGCATCGCCGCCTGGATATCCTGTGTCGGCCTGAGTACCTTGACGATGCTCGACATGTCCTGCTTCAGGGCGTGCTCCAGTCGGCGAACCCCGAGGCCGGAGTGCATTTTGTTCCAAACCGCGGCGGAGATCTTATAGCTCATCACCAGGCCGCGCAGGTTTTCCGGGGGCTCCTCGCCGAACTCGAACCAATACTCGCCGTCGGGCCAGCACATCCACTCGATCAGGCGGTTCTCGATGTTGGTGCGCAAGTGTTCCTGCATCTGGTGGCCGCTGATCAGGCCGGATTCGACGATCAGTTCCTCGGGTTTACGCTCGTTTTCGACGGCGCGGGACACAACGTCGAATACGATCGTCTTGTCGATCCGTTGCTCGTCGCACAGCACCCGGATGATGCCTTCGCGAATCAGCGAACTCTCGACCAGCATCGGCAGGCCCATGCGGAAGTAGATTTTCTTAAATACGCTGTCGCGGGTTAGGTACAGCGCCCCACTTTCCCGTTGCTGGTTGATCCCCAATAAGACCGCAGCCGGGTGCGTATCGCTGAACGATCCGGCGAATATGGATACTGCTTTGGGCATGTCTCTTCTGCTGCTTTTTTCTTCTGCTATGTCAAAAGCATAATCTATTTCGATGATTACGCATGGTCAAGAGAATTTTGTTAATAAGCACCATACATAGATGGTCAATTGTAGCGCTTGAATTACGGATTGCGCTCGAAAATTACCCGTAGGCCCTCCAGGGTCAGCATATTGTCGGTGTGCTCAATCCGCGTGGCCTCGATTGAGATTCGTTCGGCCAGGCCGCCGGTGGCGATGACAACGGGGCTGCCGTCCATCTCCTGCGACATGCGCTCGATCAGTCGATCGACCAGCCCGGCGTAGCCGTAGAGGATGCCGGACTGGATCGAGTTGACCGTGTTGCGTCCGATTACCCGTTTGGGTTTGGTCAGCTCTACGCGCGGCAGCTTACTCGCCTTAAGAAACAGCGCCTCCATGCTGATCGTAATCCCCGGACAGATCGCCCCGCCCAGGTATTCGCCGCGCTCGCTGATCGCGTCGAGGGTCGTGGCCGTGCCGAAATCCACGACGATCAGGGCGCGCTTGAAACGCTCGTAGGCCGCCACCGCGTTGACAATGCGGTCCGCTCCGACCTCGCGCGGATTGTCGTAAAGGATCGGCATCCCGGTCTTGATTCCGGGGCCGACCACCAGCGGCCGCACGTTGAAATAGATCCGAACCATGGCCTCAAACGATTGGAGCAGGGGGGGAACCACGCAGGAAATGATCGAGCCGTCGACCTGTTTACTGTCCAGGTCGCTGTGCTGCATCAACTGCAGCAGCATCATCCCGTACTCATCGCAGGTCTGCTTGACGTTGGTCGCCAAGCGCCAGTGTGCGATCAGCTCTTGGTCCCGGTAGATCCCGAGGACGATGTTCGAATTTCCGACATCAACTACCAGCAGCATCAATCACTCCTGTTGCCGGTCGAATCGTCACCTCTCCGGAGTTCAGGCACAACTGCTCTCCATCCATTGTGACGACCAGCAGCCGACCCTGTTGATCGATCCCTTCAGATCGGGCCTCCAACGTGCGATCAGCCAGATCAACTTCGATAACATTATCTTTGATAACATCTAGTTTGCTATATATGGATAATACTTTACTTAAACCTGCCTTCAGCCACTGAGCATACCATTTATCCAGTTGCAACACTATCTGGGCGACCAATTCGCCGCGCGCAATGCAACGGCCGGTCAGCTCCAGCAGGCTGGTGGCCGGACGATCGATACGGCGCGTCAGCTCGCGGCGGTCGATGTTGACGTTGATCCCGATCCCCACGGCCGCGCGCACCAGGCTGGTTTCCACCAGCGCGCCCTCGACCAGGATGCCGGCGAGCTTTGCGCCTTGGGCGTAAATGTCGTTGGGCCATTTCAGTCCGACCTGGATTCCGGGCAGAGAATTGAGCGCCGCGGCGCAGGCGGCTCCGGCGACCAGCACCAGCTCGGACGCGCTCTGGGCATTGAGACGACGCTCGAACAGTCGTGTGAGGTAGATATTGCAGCCCGCGGGCGAAACCCAATCGCGTCCGCGCCTACCGTGTCCGGCGCGCTGGCTGTCCGCGACCACCACGCAGTCCTGTGAGGGCTCCAGACTCAGGGCCAGGCTGTTGGTCGAGTCGCACTCGCGCCGGAAAACAACGGGCAGGTTCGAGCCGGCCTTGAGCAGCCGACGTTCGATCTCGATTTGGCAGTAGGGCGATGCGGATTCAAGCAGGCGGTAGCCGCGGCCCGCGGTCCCCTCGATGCGATATCCTTCGCGCCGCAAACGGGTCACGCCTTTGTGAACCGCGGCGCGGCTGACTCCCAGCAGCTCGCCGAGCTGTTCGCCGGACAGCGTGTCTTCGCGCTCCAGCAGGTTAAGCGCGGCGGCCCAGCTCATTCGTAATACTTCATCGCGATGTCCACCGCCTGGGACGAGTGAGTCAGGGCGCCGACGCTGATCCGGTCGACCCCGGCCAGGGCGACTTCCCGCACGCTGCGTAGCATCACGCCGCCGCTGGCCTCGATCAGGGTCTGGGGACGGGTGCGGCGGATGATTTTAACCGCGCGGCGGATCATCTGTGGCCGCATGTTGTCCAGCAGGACCTGCTCGACCTCGGCCTCGAGCGCCATCTCGAGCTCTTTCAGTGTGCGCACCTCGACCTCGATCGGCAGCGGCTGCTCCATGCGCGAGCGCGCGATGGCCACGGCCCAGTTCAGCTGGCCGCAGGCGTCGACGTGGTTGTCCTTGATCAGGATTGCGTCGTACAGGCCCATGCGGTGGTTCTCGCCCCCGCCGTGAACCACGGCGGCCTTTTGCAGCATGCGCAGACCGGGCATGGTTTTACGCGTGTCCACGATCTTGGCGTGGGTCCCTTTGACCGCCGCCACGTAACGCGCGGTGGTGCTGGCGATGCCTGAGAAATGCTGCAATAGGTTGAGCGCCACGCGCTCGCCCGCGAGCAGCGCGTAGACCGGACCGTGCAGCCGCGCCAATTCGGTTCCGCGCTGGATCCGCTGGCCGTTCTCCACGAACTGTTCCCAGTGCACCTTGCCGGGCACGATCTCGAAAACGCGTGCGGCGCAGTTGATCCCCGAGACCACGAGTTCCTGGCGGGCGACGATCCGCGCCGAGCCCTCGATCCGCTGTGGCAAAGTCAGATGCGAGGTGATGTCGCCCGGTCCCAAATCCTCGCGTAGGGCCTGGCGTACTACGCGACTGATTTCACGTTTCAGCGCCCCGGACATCGCTCAGACCGCACTTTCGCTGCGGATCAGTTCAATGCGTTCAAGCGCGTCGGCGAGCTTGGCTTTTCGAGCGTCGAGCTGCTCGTAGCGCTCGCGCTCGAGCTGGACCACCTCTTCGGGCGCGCGGGTGAGAAATTTCTCGTTGCCCAGCTTGGCCTTGATCTTGGAGAGGTCTTTATCGACCTTGTCGATCTCTTTGTTGAGCCGCGTGCTTTCGGCCTCGAGGTCGACCAGGCCGGCCAGCGGCACGTAGATCGTGATCGAGCCCAACGGCGCCACGGCCGCGGTCTTCGGGCGCTGGGCCGCGGGATCGACAATCAGGCTCTCGAGCTTGGCCTGGTCGCGCACCAGGTCGGCCAGTCCGCGCAGCACGGAAAGCTGCTGCTCGTCGCCGACCGCCACGGCCTGCATTTTCACCGAGGGGGCGATGTTCATCTCGCCGCGGATCGTGCGGATCGCGGTGATCGCCTCGATCGCCAGATCCATCTTGCTCTCGGCCTCGTCGTCGACCAGCTCCTGGCCCAGCGGGTTGAACTCGCTGAGCATGATCGTCTCGCCGGTGCCCGGCAGTCGCTGCCAGAGATCCTCGCTGACAAAGGGCATGAATGGATGCAGCATGCGCAGCAGGGAGTCCAGCGCCGTGCACAGCACGTGCTTGGTCAGCTCGCGCTGCTCCGCGGGCGCGTCGTCGTCATACAGCGCGGGTTTGATCAGCTCCAAGTACCAGTCGCAGAACGTGTGCCAGATGTAGTCGTAGGTCAACATCGCCGCGTCGTTGAAACGGAACTCCTCGATCGCCCGGCCCACGAGTTGCGCC
Source organism: Candidatus Alcyoniella australis (assembly GCA_030765605.1). Lineage (NCBI taxonomy): Bacteria > Candidatus Lernaellota > Candidatus Lernaellaia > Candidatus Lernaellales > Candidatus Alcyoniellaceae > Candidatus Alcyoniella > Candidatus Alcyoniella australis. Next base: position 37,002 of record JAVCCG010000107.1, on the reverse strand, counting down.
GTGTGCCGCGACTTGGAGAGGATCCAGCGGTCGGGCAGCGACTGCGGGCAGGGCGCTTGCGAGGGACGCTCGAAGCCCTCGAGGTGGCTCAGGGTGAAGCGCGCGGCGTTCCAGATTTTGTTGGCGAACCGGCGGTAGCCGGCGATGCGTTGTTTGGAGAGTGCGACGTCGCGGCCCTGGGCCGCTAGGCTGGCCAATGTGAAGCGGAACGAATCCGCTCCGAACTCGTCGACGATCACCAACGGGTCGACTACGTTGCCCTTGCTCTTGCTCATCTTCTGACCGTGCTCGTCGCGCACCAGGGCGTGGATGTACACGTCATGGAACGGCACGTCGTCCATGAATTTGAGCCCCATCATCATCATCCGCGCCACCCAGAAGAACAGGATGTCAAAGGCCGTAACCAGGCAGCTGGTGGGGTAGTAGGTCTTGAGCAGGTCGGTCTGCTCGGGCCAGCCCATGGTGCTGAACGGCCACAGCGCGCTGGAGAACCAGGTGTCGAGCACGTCCTCTTCCTGGACCAGTTTGCCGCCGCAGTTGGGGCAGCTCGTGGGATCGATCTCTTCGACTAGCAGCACGTCGGGGCATTCGGGGCAGCGCCAGGCGGGGATGCGGTGTCCCCACCAGATCTGGCGGCTGATGCACCAATCGCGGATGTTCTCCATCCAGTTGTAATAGGTCTTGGTCCACAGCTCGGGCACGATCCGCGTGCGTCCATCGCGCACCGCCTTGATCGCCTGCTCGGCCAACGGTTTGGTCTTGACGAACCACTGCACCGAGAGGTTGGGCTCAATGATTTCCTTGCAGCGGTAGCAGTGCCCCACGGAGCTCGCGTAGTCCTCGACCTTGTGCAGCAGCCCCTGGGACTCCAGATCGGCCACGGCCGCGGCGCGCGCCGCGTTGCGCTCCATGCCCGCGTAGCGCCCGGTCTCTTCCACGTCCGAGGCGATGACTCCGCGCTCGTCGATCACCTTGACCATCGGCAGGCTGTGTCGCAGGCCGATCTCAAAGTCGTTGGGGTCGTGGGCCGGGGTGATCTTCAGCGCGCCGGTGCCGAATTCCATGCTCACATAGTCGTCGGCGATCACCGGGATCTGTTTGCCCACCAGCGGCAGGACCACCTGCTTACCGATGAAATCCGCGTAGCGTTCGTCCGCGGGATTAACGGCCACCGCCGTGTCGCCGAACATCGTCTCGGGCCGGGTGGTGGCCACGATCAATTCGCCGCTGCCGTCGGCCAGCGGATACTTGATGTGCCACAAATGGCCCTGCTGGTCCTCGTGCTCGACTTCGAGGTCGCTCAGTGCGGTTTCGCAGCGCGGGCACCAGTTGGTCAGGTACTGGCCGCGATAGATCAGCCCCTCTTTATAGAGGGTGACGAACACCTTGCGCACGGCTTTGGACAGCCCCTCGTCCATTGTGAACCGCAGGCGGTCCCAGTCGCAGGAGCAGCCCATGTGCTTGAGCTGTTCGATGATCCGGTCGCCGTACTGTTGCTTCCATTCCCAGACGCGCTCGATGAACTTCTCGCGGCCCAGCTCGTGGCGCGAGCTGCCCTCGGCGGCCAGTTGGCGCTCGACCACATTTTGGGTGGCGATCCCCGCGTGGTCCGTGCCGGGCATCCACAACACGTTGTGGCCGATCATCCGGTGGTAGCGCGCCAGGATGTCCTGCAGCGTATTGTTGAACGCGTGCCCCATGTGCAGCGAGCCGGTGACGTTGGGCGGGGGGATCACGATCGAGAACGCCTCGCGTTCGTCGCCCTCGCCGGCGCGGAACGCGCCGATGCGTTCCCAGTATTCGTACCAGCGCTGTTCGAGATCGTCGGGGCTGTAGGTCTTTTCCATCTCGTTGCTGCGGCTATCGCTCATCATCGTCCTCGTCAACCCAACGTGGGGTGGTGATTCGGTAGTTTAACCGGTTGACCCGGTCAGCGTTTATTTTTAAGGGACAGCAGTTGTTGCCGGACTACGCCCTGGATCAGCTTGGGCAGGGACTGGTCGATCTTGCTTTCGATGACGTCCCTGGCGCTGGATACAATGACCTTGCGCAGCTCTTTCTCGGCGTATTTTTCCAGCCACTGGGAGATGATCTGCGATACCTGTTCTTCAACGGCCTTGGTCAGTCGTTGATACTGCTCGGCATTGAGCTGCGTGGCGGCAGGCTCCTGGGACTGCGCGTCCGCAGTCGGGTTGAAGTCCGCTTCAATCCCGGACAGCGGGCTGAAGGTTCCGCCCAATTCCTTGGGAATGATCGATTCGTCGACCATATTTCCGGTGTCAGGGTCGTAGATCTGGTGGTAGATCATCGAGTCGCGGCCTGCCGCGTCGTCGGCGCGGGCCTCCCCGGACTTGAACGAGGTCTCGACCAACTCGCGCAATTGCTCGGCGCGAAACGGTTTTTCAAGCTGATGATCCGCCGCTTCCAACGGCTCCGAGCCCTGGGACTGCAGTACGATCAGCGGGATCGTTTGCAGCTCGGTGTCGGACTTGAGCTGATTGCAGACCTCGAGCATGCGGTCGTTTCCCGAACGCAGGTCACAGATCACTAGGTGCGGCTGATTGCTTCTGCAGGCGGAAACGATCTGCTCACTGCTTTTACACACCACATAGCGCAGGCCATAGCCTGCCAAGCTCAGGCGCACGGCCTGATCAATGGTGCTGCTATGCTGTGCGAGCAGGACGGTCTTACTCAATATAACCCTCAATTAACAGATGCTTGGGCTAAGTATCACGGCGCATTGGAGGTGTCAAGAACGCGGGGGGAGGATCAGGGGTCGCCTTGTAAAGCGCACGGGCGATGGTTAGGATTCGTCGATGGCCGATATCAGCGCTGTTTTCCCGATTTACAACGAGGTCCAGTTGCTCCCGGCGCTGGTGGCTCAGGCGCGCGCAGCGCTGGAGGCCTGCGGCTGCGCTGCGCGGCTGGTGCTGGTTGACGATGGCTCGGACGACGGCTCCACCGAGCTGATTCGCGAGCTGGCTCTGGCCGATCCGCTGATTACGGCCGTACATCATCCGCACAACCGCGGCTACGGCGCGGCGCTGATCAGCGGATTGTCAGCTGCGGATTCGGAGCTGATCATGTTCTCCGACGCTGATCTGCAGTTCGACCTCGCGCAAATCGGTACGCTGCTTGCGGCGCAGCAAAGCGCAGGGGTCGATGTGGTTGTGGGCTATCGCAGCCCGCGGGCCGACCCCTGGCACCGGTTGCTCTACGGCAGGGTTTGGACTGCGATGGTCAACGTACTGCTGCGCGTGCGGGTGCGCGACGTGAACTGTGCTTTCAAGCTGATGACCAGGCAGGCGCGCGACGCATTGCGCCTTGACCAGCTCCAGATCCAGGGACCGGGGATCAACGCCGCGATCTTCCTGCGCTGGAAGCAGGCCGGCCTGGACTGGGTCGAGGTGCCGATCGCCCACCGTCCGCGGCCCAGCGGACTTCAGACCGGCGGATCGGCCGGCGCCATCAGGCGCGGGTTTCGCGAGCTGATGTTGTTGCGCAAGATTTCCAGGAACGGCTGACGCGGAACGGTCAGTCGCCGGAAGGCGCCGAGATTTTACTCTGCTTGCGCCGGTCGCCCAGGAAGCTCAGCAGCGAAAATCCCTTGTCCCACATATAGCGGAAGTCGTCCAATGAGCGGATCGCGAACAGCTTTTGCGCGATAAAGCGCGGCGTGAAGTAGATCTTGCGGTAGAGCTTCTCTTGTAGGGCCACGAGTTGATCGGGCGAGAAGTTTTCGGTGCGCCACTTGGGGATCGTGCGCACGATGTCGTACTCGTTCCAGTCCTCGGTGAACACCAGCTCCTGGTCGTGCATGATGTGGTACAGCTCGGTCCCGGGGTAGGGCACCGCGATGTAGACCAGCACGAAGTCCGGGCGGATGCGCTTTATCAGGGCCAGGGTTTGGTCGAGGTCTTCGATGGTCTCGCTGGGGTGGCTTCCGATCATGATGAAGGCTGATGTGAGAATTCCGGCGCGATGCGCCCAGTCGAAGCCGTCCTCGATTTGCTCGACCGTGATTTGTTTCTTGATCAGTTCGAGCATCCGCGGGCTGCCGGTCTCAACGCCGAAGGCGATCTTTTTGCAGCCCGAGTCGGCCATCATCTTGAGCACCTCGGGATTGACCGAATCCACGCGGCTGTCACAATCCCAGCTTACGCCCAGTTCGCGCAACCCATCGCAGATCGCGGTCAGCCGCTTGTGGCCGTAGGTAAAGGTGTCGTCGTCGATGGTGAAATGCTGGATGCCGTACTGCTCGACGCACTGTCGCACTTCACCAAGTACATGTTCGGCCGAGCGGAAACGCACTTTGTTGCGGTGCGTCACTGCGCTGGCGCAAAAGATGCAATTCATCGGGCATCCGCGGGAGGTGAACAGTTCGGTGATTCGCTGCAACGAGCTGTCCAGGCCCGGCGAGCTCGAGCCCTTGTACAGCTCGAGGTCGATCAGGTCGCGGGCCGGGTAGGGCAGGTCGTCCAGATCGTGGATCAGATCACGCAGCTCGTTGCGCCGGATGGCGCCGTCAATGCGCACTGCGGTGGAGGCGATGTTCTCCAGCGGCAGTCCGTGCTCCAGCGCGTGGATGATCTCGGACATCGTCTGTTCGCCCTCGCCGATGGCGCTGATGTCGAAACTCTCGTATTGCTCCAGGGTGTGCTCGGGGATCGCCGAAACGTGGGGCCCGCCGACCACGACCAACACCTCGGGGTCTTCCTGCTTTGCGATCCGTGCCAACTCCGCCCCCTGAACGATCAACGGGGTCATGCACGAGAAGCCGACGATCTGCGGCTTGAAGCGGCGCATCCGTTCGCGGAAGTCCTCGCTGGGGTGGTCGAGCACGGCGTAGTCCCACAGCTCGACCTCGGCGTCGTTTTCGCGGCGGATGTAGGCGGCGATGCTGGCGATGTTGATCGGGTGCTGAACGATCTCGGAGCCGATGCTCTGGACCGACTCCGGCGGATGGACCAGCGCGACTCTCATCGAATCATCGTCCGGCCACGATCAGCCCGCCGGACTCGGAGCCCGCTTCGGGTTCGGTCTCTTCCGGGGCGTCGAGGGGCCAGCGCGTGAAGATCTTGCTGAACGTGCGCAATGCGAACGGAACCGTGTGCGGCAAACACTCGCCGCTTTCCAGCAGCTCGGCCGTGGCCCGCGCCAAGTTGCGTTGCTCGGGACGGCCCATCAGGTGCAACAGTGCGGCCATGTCGCGAATCCGCTGGATCACGGCCGAACTCTTAAAGAAGTCGTCGATCGCCTTGTTGAGGGTGATACCGATCTGTTCGCGGCGCTGTTGCTCGTCGACCATCAGCTCGCTGTGCTCCAGGTTGTACAGCTTGTGTTCCAGATCCATCACAGCGCTGCGGTCGGGCACGAAATGCTTGAACGGCTCCAGATCGTGCAAGCGGTCGCTGGTTCGCATCACCTCCGCGGCGATTGCGTCGGTAGGCGCGGGGAGCGTCGAGAGCAGCGGGTCGTCGGCCGGAGGCTCGATGCCCGATGAGATCATCGTCAGCGAGGTGATGAAACGATCCGGCGGCTGCCCTATGTCGACGTAACGCCGCAGCAGGTACAACGCGTATGCGGTGGGCGCCTCGGTGATGAAGAACTCGTCGCCCACAGTGATCTCGCGGATCATCTTGCGGTACTCGCTGCGCGAGACCTCGTACATGTCGAAATTGGCCACGCCGCGCTGTGGAGAGAGGATCGCCTGCAGCGTGCGCACGCCGCGCGGATTTTCGCGCGCCAGCCAGACAACGTGCTCGCCCTGACTGTCGGTGGCGCTGACCAGCGAGGGCGGCGCCTCGAGCTTCTCCGGCTCGATCTTCAACGAGCGCCGCTCGCGCCGATCCTCGATCTGGATCCCCTGGGTCTTGAGCGTGTGCGCCAGCCGTTTGATTACCTTGGCCATCGAGCGGTCGGCGTGCGAAAGCCAGGCCTCGAGCATGTCGGCGCGCTTGTAGGCGACCGCCCATTCGAGCAGCCCCTCCTGAAACGGCTCGCTGACCTCGCACAGCACCCCGGCGAGTTCTGTGGAATCCTCGGTAATCAGCTGCCGCAGGCGGTCGAGTGTCGGCAGGAAATCCTCGTCGATCTGCCCGCCGTCCTGCACGTAGAGGTCGAGGTTCTGCTCGAAGTCCTCTACGGTCTCCAGCAGTACCAGCAGCCGACGTGATGCCTGCCGCGACTTGGCGTTGAACTTTACTTCTGAACTCATGGCGGCCGATTGTATCCGCGGCCGCAGCAGCGATCAAGCGATGCCTTACGCTTTCGACTCCAGGCGGCGTGGTGTATCATTGCAGCTCACTTGCTGACAGCGTCAGATTGCGGTCAAGACGGAAATCACAACGCGGTGACTCTGGATTGACACACCCGGATGTGCGTGCTATCAAATTGCTCGCAATCTAGGGCAATAAAACGAAAGGACATCGGTTATGCTGCCGGATTTTTTTGAGTTTTGGCATCCCACCAGGATTGTATACGGACCTGGTCTGGCCAAGGATTTCAGCGCGGAAATCAGCGATTTAAAAATTAAGAGACCATTCGTTGTCACCGATGAAATTCTCTATAAGAAGGTCGGTTTGGTCCAGCCGGTGCTGGACGGGATCACAAGCGGCGGCTTAGAGATCGCCGGTGTGTTCGATCAGGTTCCGCCCAACAGCGAGATCAAGATCGTCAAGCAGATCTGCGATCAGGCGCGCGACGCGCGGGCCGACTCGATTCTGGCGATCGGCGGCGGCAGCGTGATCGACTCGGCCAAGGCCGCGAACATCCTGTTCACCAACGGCGGCGACCTGTTGAACGACTACTCCGGCGCACAAACGTTGACCGAGCCGCTACGGCCGCTGATCGTGATTCCGACCACCGCGGGAACCGGCTCGGAAGTGACGATGGTGGCCGTGATCCTCGACGAGGAGACCCACACCAAGAACAGCTTCGTGGACAAGCACATGCTTCCCAATCTGGCGGTGCTCGATCCGGAGATGACGCTGAGCCTGCCCGCGCAGCTTACGGCGGCCACGGGCATGGATGCGCTGACCCACGCGATGGAGGCCTTCTGGGGTCTGCAGAAGAATCCGGCCTCCGACGCCTTCGCCTCGCAGGCGGTTCGGATGCTGATGGAGTTTCTGCCGATCGCGGTCAGCCAGGGCGACAACCTCGAAGCGCGCAGCAAGGTATTGGTCGCCGCGACCTTTGCCGGCGCGGCTTTCAGCCACTCGATGGTCGGAGTCGTGCACTCGATGGCCCATGCCACCGGCGGCCTCTACGGCGTGCCCCACGGCGTGGCCAACGCGATCCTGCTGCCCTACGGTATGGAGTACAACCTCGAGGAAGTGCCCAAACAGATGAGCGATCTGGCGCAGGTGATGCGGCTGGACACCCATGGCCTGGACGAGATTTCGGCCGCGCGCAAGGCGATCGACGCGGTGCGCGAGCTGCAAGACAAGCTCGCCGCTTCCTCGGGCCTGCCGATCAAGCTTAGCCAGGCCGGTGTACCCGAGGACGGCCTGGAAAAGATCGCGGCAGCTGCTGTAATGGACGGCACGACCTTCTATAACCCTCGCGAGGTCGAGGAGGAAGCGGTGCTCGAGACTCTGAAGGCGGCCTACTAAGAAAAGATCCGAGACGAAGCGAGCCGACCCGGCCCGGCCCGTAAATAAATACAGGACCGACTGGAGGAAATAAAAATGGCATTATTCGACTCAGGCGAGAAATTCGGCGAGGTAATCGGCGGCTTCTTTGACCTCGTGGCCCAGACGCCCGCGGTTGCGGACAAGCTGTTGGCCAGTGGGTTGACCATCCGCTTCAAGTACACCGATCCCGAAGTCAGCGTGTACATCGATTGCTCCGGCGATGCTTTGAGGGTCGTGATCAACGACAACGACTCGCCGGCCCTGGTCGAGATGAGCATGACCTCGGATATCGCGCACAAGTTCTGGTTCGGCAAGGTAAACCTGATGGCCGCGCTGACACGCAAGCAGATGGTGGCCAAGGGCCCGATTCCCAAGATCCTCAAGCTGCTGCCCGCGATCAAGCCGACCTACACGATGTACCCCAAGTACCTCGACGACAACGGATACGGCGAGTTCAACATCTACTGAATTCCACGGGGCTTATCTGATGACATACGGTGGCCACACGGGCAAGGTGCTCAAGGTCGATCTGAGCACGTCCGCAATTGAGACTATCGAGATTCCGACCGAGGTCAGCCGCGAGTACATCGGCGGATCGGGGCTGGGCGTAAAACTATTTTTCGACCTGCTCAATCCCAACTGGGACATCGACCCGCTCGATCCGCGCAATCCGCTGGTGATCATGACCGGACCTCTGACCGGTGTACGGATGAACGCCGTGTGCCGCATCGAGGTGCTGGCCAAGAGCCCGCAGACCGGCGTACTGGGCGAAGCCAACGTCGGCGGTTTCATCGGACCGCAGATCAAGTTCGCCGGCTGGGACGGGATCGTGATCACCGGCGCGTCGGATAAACCTGTAGTGTTGGCGATCGACGACGACCGTGTGCAGATCCGCGACGGATCGGCCTATTGGGGAATGGACACCTACGAGGCCACCGACCGCATCATCGCCGACTATCGGGGCGACTCGAACAAGGGCGGCCAGGTCTTCACCATCGGTCCGGCGGGCGAGAAGCTGCTGCCGATCGCCAACATGGTCAACAACAAGGGGCATCTGGCAGGCCGCGTGGGTTTGGGAGCAGTCTGCGGCTCGAAAAATCTCAAAGCGCTGTGGGTCCGTGGAAGCGGTAAACCCAAGATCGCGCTTCCCGAGCGTTTCGATGTGTTAAAGAAAGAACTAAAGGAACTGTACGACGGCAACATCACCATCGAGGGGCTGCGCGCATTCGGCACTGCGAGCCACATGGACCTGGGAATCATCTCCGGCGACATCCCGATGAAGAATTGGCAGATCAGCGAATGGGACCAGTTCGACGATATCGCCCCCATCGCCTACGGCGACAAGGTGTTGACCGGCAACAAGACCTGTTACAGCTGCTCCGTAGCCTGCAAGCGCGAGGTAGCGGTAGCGGACGGTCCGTTCCAAATGGAGAAGGGGCCCGGCCCGGAGTACGAGACCATGGGCACCTTCGGTACGATGTTGCTCAACCCTTCGATGGAATCGATAGCCAAGGCCAACGAGATCTGCAACCGCGCGGGGATCGACACGATCACCGCCGGCGCGTCCATCGCCTGGGCCATGGAGTGTTTCGAGCGCGGACTGATTGACACCGATACGACCGGCGGCCTCGAGCTTACGTGGGGCAACAGCGAGACGATAATCCAGCTGGCCAAACAGATCGCGGCCGGAAAAGGATTCGGCGCGTTGCTGGCCAAAGGCAGCGCCGCGGCGGCAAAGGAGCTGGGCTTCGGCGAGGACTTCCTGAGCACGGTGCGCGGCCTCGAAGCGCCGATGCACGACCCGCGGTCGGCGCACGGCTACGGCCTGGCCTACGCGGTAAGCAATCGCGGCGCGTGCCACATGAACAGCCTGGAGTATCCGATCGAGGGCGGCGGAATGTACGTGCCCGAGATCGACGATCTTTGCGACGATATCGAAGGATTGACCTCGGTGGGCAAGGCCCAGATGAACATTCACGCTCAGAACTACGGTCAGTTCTTTTCCCATTGCGCGGTGTTCTGCAACCTGGGATCAATGATACTCAACCTGACGCAGGCGTTGGAGATGGTCAACGCGGTAACAGGTTTCGAGTACACCCAGGAAGAGATCCTCGAGCTCGGTGAAAGATTGTGGTACTTAAAGCGCGGCCTGACCAATCTGTTCGGCAGCGGCAGCGAGGACGACAAGCTGAGCAAGCGGATGATGACGCCGATCCAGGATGGACCGACCGAGGGCTCGGCTCCGGACATGGAGCTGATGCTCAAAGAGTTCTACGAGCTGCGGGCTATTAACGAAAAGGGCTGGCCGGCGCGGGATAGACTAATCCACCACAAACTGAAATACTTGGCGGACGCGCTTTACGGCAGCTGATGAGATAGCAAATCGGAGTAACAGGGGGAAGCTGGGGGATGAGGCGAGGGAGATCCGCGTGGCATTGTATTATCTTGCTCGGAGCGTTGGCGGCAATTTTAGCATTGCCCGCAGCCTCCTTGGCTTCCGGTTTCTATCAGCCTGACATCGGGGCCAAGGCGGTGGGACGCGGTGCGGCGATGGCCGTGCGCGCCGACGATCTGACCTGCATCTGGCACAATCCGGCCGGCCTGACCAAAATCAAGGGCACCAATCTTTATGTCTCGAGCAAATTCGACATGTACAAGATTTGGTACCAGCGCGAGCCGTACGGTGAGTTCGTAACTAACCGTAACCCGCTTGACCCGATCCCCTTCGGCGCGTTATCCACAGACTTCCACCTCAAGCATTGGACCTTCGCCTTCGGCGCCTACGGACCTCCGGGGGTCACGGCACGCTATCCCGAGGAATCGCTGGGCGGAGTCAGCGGAACAGTTGAGACGACGACCGTGGCTATCTATTACACGCTGGCAGCGGGCTGGCAGCCACTGAGCTGGCTGCGGCTGGGAGCCTGCGGCCAACTGGTTTCATTCGGCAAGAACGACCACTACTCGGTATCGCTGCTCGGCGACAAGCTGCCGGCCTACAACGTCATCGCCAACTTCGTGGCTAAAGACGACTGGAACCCGGGCTACATGGCGGGAATTTTGATCCAGCCTTTGCCCTGGCTCGAGTTCGGCGGAAGCTACCTTCCCGATTACAATCTGGTGCTCTCCGGTTTCATCGAGGCCGAACTGCCCGAGCCCTACGCCTCGTTCGTCGGCATGGATGTCTACAAGGACGACATCTCGGTCGAGATAACCTTCCCGCAACAGGTGCGCTTCGGCGTGCGCTTCATCCCGCTTCCCAAGTGGGACCTGGAGTTCGACGCGGTCTGGATCGAGTGGAGCAAGGTCGAGGGCTACCCGGTCGACCTGGATAAAGAGGAGCTGCTCGCCGACTTCTTCATGCCATGCTACTGGAAAGACACCTGGAGCCTGCGGACCGGAACCCAATACGACTACTCCAAAAACTTCAGCATGCGCTGCGGCTATTTTTTCGACCAAGGGGCAGTGCCCGAGGAGACCACGGGACTTGGCGGGCCGGACACGGACAAGCACGGAGCCTGCGGCGGATTCACAATCAACTATTGGGGCTTCAGCCTCGACTTCGCCTACGCGCATCTGTTCATGGCCGAGCGCGAGGTGGCCAAGGTCCTGCCGGGCAACTCGCTGGGCGACGGCCGCGGTTATTACAAGAACGCTTACGACTACATGGAGATCGGCTTCAACATCAACTTTGAGGACGTTTACCACGTGTTCCACGGCAAATGACGCTGAGCCGAAATCCAGTAGCGGACTTTGAATCAATGAAAAAGAAACAGCAATGGATTCAGCGGGTCTATCGGCCCGAAGATGAGAATCCCAAGAAACGCGATTTTCGTTTTACGACCACCTCCGACCTCGAGGTCGATCCGATCTACGGGCCGGACGAGATGGCCGATTTCGACCCGGCCGAAAAGCTCGGTTGGCCCGGGGAGTATCCCTACACCCGCGGCGTGCAGCCCACGATGTACCGCGGCCGACTGTGGACCATGCGGCAGTTCGCCGGGTTCGGCTCGGCGCGCGAGACCAACGAGCGCTTCCATTTCCTGCTGCGGCAGGGGCAGACCGGGCTCTCGGTGGCATTCGACTTCCCCACGCTCTACGGTCACGACAGCGACGATCCGATGAGCGCCGGCGAGGTCGGGCGTTGCGGCGTGGCGATCGACACGCTACGCGACATGGAGGTGCTGTTCAACGGCATCCCGCTGGATAAAGTTACGACCAGCATGACGATCAACCCGCCGGCAGCGATCCTGCTGTGCATGTACATGGCCGTGGCCCAAAAGCAGGGCGTGAGCTGGGACAAGATCGGCGGCACGATCCAGAACGACATGTTCAAGGAGTACATCGCGCAAAAGACCTGGATCTTTCCGCCCCGGCCGAGCATCAAGATCATCACCGACATCATTGCCTTCTGCTCCGAGCACGTTCCGCGCTGGAACACGATCAGCATCTCGGGCTACCACATCCGCGAGGCGGGCAGCACTGCGGTGCAGGAGTTGGCCTTCACCCTGGCCGACGGCATCGGCTACGTGCAGGCCTGCGTGGACGCCGGACTCGACGTCGACAGCTTCGCCCCGCGGTTGAGTTTCTTTTTCAACGCTCACAACGACCTGTTCGAGGAGATCGCCAAATACCGCGCGGCGCGACGCATCTGGTCGCGGGTGATGCGCGAACGGTTCGGCGCGCGTGACCCGCGTTCGTGGATGTTGCGTTTCCACACCCAAACCGCGGGCTGCTCGCTGGCCGCACAGCAGCCGCTGAATAACATCGTGCGCACCACGATCCAGGCGCTGGCAGCTGTAATGGGCGGGACCCAGAGCCTGCATACCAACAGCCTGGACGAGACCTACGCCCTGCCCACCGAGGAGGCGGTCACCGTGGCGTTGCGCACCCAGCAGATCATCGCCGAGGAGTCCGGCGCGGCCAACATCATCGATCCGCTGGCCGGCAGCTACGCGGTGGAGGCGTTGACCGACAAGCTCGAGAGCGAGGCCATGGCCTACATCGAGCGCATCGACGAGATGGGCGGAATCATCGCCGCGATCGAGTCGGGCTATCCCCAGCGCGAGATCGCGGACGCGGCGATCCACTACCAGCGGCAGCTCGACGCCGGGATTAAAACCATGGTCGGCGTCAACAAGTACGTGCATGACCAGGAAGCGCCGATCCAGACGCTGAAGATCGATCCGCAGGTTGAGCGCGAACAGGTGGCGGCATTGCAAAAGGTGCGCAACGAGCGCGACGCCGCGGTTTGCGACAAGGCCCTCGAGGAGCTGACCCGCGCGGCGCGCAACGACGAGAATATCGTGCCCCACATCTTGGACTGCGTCAGGGCCTACGCCAGCGAGGGCGAGATCATCGGAGCGTTAAAACCGGTCTACGGCGAATACGTTGACCCGGCCTATCTCTAAGGAGCCAGTCATGGAACGCAAGATCCGCATCCTGATCGCCAAGCCCGGGCTCGACGGCCACGACCGCGGGGCCAAGGTTGTGGCCCGCGCACTGCGCGATGAGGGGTTTGAGGTGATTTACACCGGGCTGCATCAGACTCCCGAGATGATCGTTGGCGCCGCGATTCAGGAGGACGTAGACGTGATCGGGCTCTCAATACTATCCGGAGCCCACATGACGCTCTTCCCGCGGGTGCTCGAGCTGATGAAGCACGACAAGCTCGACGACGTGATGCTCTTCGGCGGAGGGATCATCCCTAACGAAGATATCGAACAGCTCAAGCAGCTGGGCGTCCGCGAAATTTTCACGCCCGGCACCAAGATCGAGAGCATCGCCAAGTTCATCAGGGAGAACGCCCCTCAACGTTCCGATAGTTAACGCCCTCAATCGATGAATAATCCGGTCCGGGCGGCAGTCGCGTGCTTTGTTTGCGGGGCGCTGCTGGGATTGGCCGCCGCGTTCCTGGTCTCTCCGACCGACAGACCGCCGGGCGAGCTGCTGGCGATGGCGCGCGAGCTGCTGCAAGTCGGCGAAGCCCAAGATGCGCTAAGCGTCGCGCGTCATGTGCAACACAACCCCCTTGGACTACAAGACCCGCGTGAGGCCGATGCGGTGAAGGCCCGGGCCCTGGCCGAGCTGCAACGCTGCGACGAGGCGCTGGAGCTGCTCGACGCCACTGTGGCCCAGCGGGAACAGACGCCCCGTCTGCGCGCAGACTACCTGCTGGTCAGGCAGCAGTGCGCGTTGCAGCAGGGGCGCATGGATCTGGCGCTGGAGCTGATGCAGCAGATCGTCGACGAGCAGGCCGGACGTCCGGCCGCGGCCCGGGCCAGGGCGTTATTCCAGGCTGCCCTCGAACGAGACGGGCGCTGAAATGGAACTGACGACGGCGGGCTCCGGAGGTACGCAGCTCGCGCGTCTGGCGCGCGGAATGCTCGGCGCACTGTTGATGCCTTTTGCCCTGGCGGGCGGCTATCTCGCGGCATTGGCAACCCTTGTCTATTGGCCCGCGGATCCGCTGCTGCTGCGCGCCACTCCCGGAGTAAACGAGTTCGTCATCCAACGCCTGTTCCCCGTGCTGCTGCTCTGCGGCGGTGCGTTGTTCGCGGACGCGGCGCTGTGCACTGTGTTGCGACGGCAGGCCCTGGCTGCTCTGCGTCTATTGACCTACATCGTGTTCCTGGCGGTCGGCGCGCTGGCCGTGTATTTCGACGTGCCGATGGAGCTGGTCTGGGCCGGGCTGCTGCTTTACGTAGTACCGCTACGAGTAGGGCAGGAGCTGTTGAGCAACGTAGCGCGGCCTGTGCAGGATGCGACAAAGCCAGGAACGCGACCGTTGACCGTGGCCGCCGTGATCGTGCTCGCGGGACTGTGTTCGACGTTGGTGGCGGTCGATCGGGTGCTGACATGGCCGCTGATCGCCTGGATCTTTTCGTTCGCATTTCTGAGCCTGCTGCTGGGCACGCGAGGCAGGGGGCGCGCCGGCCTGTTAAACGCACTGGTCTTTTTACCGCTGGTGCTCAGCGTTCCGGCGGTGATTATTTTGCATGCGAACATTTTGCTCTACCTCGGGCTGCTGCTCGGCGTTCTGCTGGCAATGCAGGCGCTGCTGATTTTACCGAGGATCAGGTTCGCCAACCTACTGTTGTTCACACTGGCGTTCGGCGGCCTGTTGACGGCCGAGGCCGTTGTCCGCGCCAGTCCGCTACAGGCCATTGCAAAGCCGCGGGGTCTGACCGCCGACATGCTCGAGGACCAGCGCCTGGGTTGGCTGCCGCTGGACATCAACCAGCGGATCTATCTGTGGGATTTGCAGGAACGCGCGGAGAAGATCGAGATCGAAAGCAGGGCAGGGGACGAGCGCATGGTGATCCTCTGTCTGGGCGGAAGCAGCACCGAGGGGCACGACGTTGCACCCAAAGCGCGCTGGACCCGGCAGCTTGAGCAGCGGTTGATCGAATCCGGGGTCAACGCACAGGTGATCAACAGCGGGGTTAGCGGCTGGACCAGCTACCAACTGATGGTGATGTTCCGCGACGTGGGCCGCGACCTGGAACCGGAGTTGGTGATCGTCTACACCGGGAACAACGACTACGAGCAGTCCCGCCGCGGAGTGATGACCCAGCGTCAGTGGTTCGAGACCTACGGCGGAGCGTCCGATCCGCAGCAGGTACGCATGATCGCCTCAATGCAGCGGCTGTTAGCGCGTTCGTCGCTGTATAACATCGCCGTGCGGCTGGCGATTCTGGCCCGGCTGAAATTTCGCGAGCAGTTGGTCAATTCGCCTGAAGAGTACTTTCGCAACCTCGACGAGCTGGCCGACGAAATCGAAAATCGCGGTGGCCGTATCGTATTTGTGGCCGAGGCCACCACGCAGCACACGCAGGCCTTCGACCTGACCATGGAAGAGGTGGCGCGCAAACACTCGGCCCCGTTTTTGCTAATTGAGCCGCTGCTGCTGGCCGACCATCACTGGGAAGAGTTGTTCCAGACCTACTGCCACTACAACGAGTACGGCAGCGCGGTGATGGCCCGGTTGCTGGCGCAGTATCTGGTCGAGAACGGTTTGGTCGGACAGTCGGCGCAGCAATGAAAAAACGGGGCGCCCGGAAGGGACGCCCCGTGTGCAGCCGTTCAATAGCAAGACTACTTGGAGAACGTGAAGCCCTCGGGCAGGTCCGCGGCCGCGGTCCCCTCTGGTACGAACGCCAAGTCGGTGATGGTGTAGGTCGGCTCCACCGTGCGGAAGATCGGCACCACGCGCATACCGATCTGCGGTTCGCCCACCGGCAAGTAACTCATCAGGATCGTCGCCGCTCCCTGGAACTCGACGTTGATGAACTTGATCGGCTTTGGCAGCGTGTTGAACGCGCCGGAGCGCTCGCAGAGCATAAAGGTATGGACCTTGGCCGTGTCGTTGGCGACCTGGGTCAGGTCGATCACCGTGGCCTTGTCCAGGCAATCCGGGCAGTGTGTGCGGAACGGGATGTTGATCGATTTGTAGCCCGACTCGCAGTCCGGGTTGTCGCAACGCGTGGCCAGCAGCTTGCCCTTTGCGATGCCCGCGAAGAACGGTGCTTCGCCGCCGTAGGAGTGGACGTAGGTCATGTCGCGCGGGTTGGTCACGCCGCACAGATCGCCGTCCTGGTTGCAGATCGGCGTGTTGGGATAGATGACGTGGAAGTCGCCGTCGAAGTAATAGCGGTCGTTCTTGACCGACACTGTGCCTCTTTTACCCATCATTGACCTCCCTATTTGTCCAGCCGCGCATCGGGCTTGACGAGGATCGTGGCGGTGACGTGGCTGCCGACTCCCGCGTGGCTGATGGCCAGGGCGCGCTTGGCGTCCTTGACCTGCAGATCCTGCCAGTCGGCGGGTTTTTGCTTGCCGTAACGTTCCCAACGCTTGGTGTCGCCGTGGATCTCGGCCCAACGATGGTGTACGTGGTGCATGCTTTCGATCACCTGCATGATGCCGGTGGCCCCCACGGCGTGCATGCAGCCGATCAGCCCGCCGGAGATGTTGGCCGGCAGCTTGCCCGGTCCGCCGGTCTGCGGGTTGGTGTGGTAGCAATCGCCGCTCTCCACGTACTCGCGGCCTCGGCCGTAGGGCCGGATGCCCACATCTTCATAGGTCTGGATGTCGCTGATCGTGAATGCGTCGTGTAGCTCGACCAAGTCAAGATCCTCGGTGGGATCTTTGATGCCCGCCATGCGATAGCCGTAATAGGCGGCCATCCGTGCGGCGAGGAAGCCGGTGAAGCCTGGATAGCGTTCGCTGCCCGGGAACTCCGTTTCGAGGTTCGCATACTGGTCCGGGCTCTCGTTGGGCAGCAACGGGATCTCCATGTTGCGGCGATCGGCCGGGCGCAGAGTGTGCGATCCAGCGGCGCAGTACAGCAGCAGCGGATCGTCGGTGAGCTTGTAGGCCGTCTCCTTGTCGCAGAGGATCACGCAGGCCGCGCCCACGCTCATTAGGCAGCAGTCCAGCGCGCGCAACGGATAGGCAACGATCTGGGAGTTGATCACATCGTCGACAGTGATTTTCATCGGCGAGTGGGCAAAGGGATTGTGACAGGCGTAGCCGTGGTTCTTGACTGAGATTTCGGCCATGGTGCGGCGGAACGAGTCCTGCTCTTTGCCGAAGACCTTCCAGTACTTCTGTGCCATCACCGCGTAGTAGCCGGTGTAGATGTGGCCCAGGGGAGTTTCCCAGTCTTTATCAGCGGCGCAGGAGATCAGATGGTTGCCCTCGTCCGTGGGCACCTCGTCCATCCGCTCCCAGCCCATAGCCAGGGTGCAATCCGAATAACCGCTGGCAATGGTTTTGGCAGCCTCCCAGATTGTTGAGCCGCCCGTGGCGCCGCCGGTTTTGACGCCGATGTTGCCCAAAGGATCCAGCCCGAGGCGGTCGTGGATTACCGCTTCGCCCAGCAGCTGATCGCCGAAGTGGTCGGCAAAGTGGCCGTAGTAGCAGGTGTGGATGTACTTCTTCAACTCCTGCGCGGTCATGCCGATGTAGCCCGCCGCCTCCTGCAGAGACTCGATGCACAGCTCCTCGGTCCTGCGTTCGGGGAAGGCCCGGCGGAATTCGCTCATCCCCCCGGTGACAAGGTACACGTCACGTATGAAGCGCGGCGTTTTTAGCTGCATTTCGCTGAACTTGATCATAGGCGTATCCTCTTCATGGAAGTGGTGTCCTTAGATATGCTTTTATTTTTTGTGATCGAATTTCGATCGGCAAATGCGAAGTCCTTAATACAATATTCCGTGATCCATGACAACCAGGCGCATAGCCACTATTAGAGATTCGTGACTGGTAACGAAAAATTGAGTTGCCCGGGCGGATATTAATTGTTGACGTAGCGGGCAACCAAGGCGGATTAACCATCAATAACAAGAAGATTAAGAGAGCAGCCCGATTCTTGGCCCGTACTTTGCGTGTGCTATTGCGCAACACAGGGGGAGGACGATGCATAGATCGATTTTCGCGGGATTGGTGCTGCTGCTGCTGCTGGGACCGGCGTGCTACATGGATCTGGACTGCGACTACGATGACGATGCGTGGGAAGAAGACGACGATCAGCCGTGGCTGGACCAGGACGAGCCGGAGTGGGACGAGGGGCCGCCGTGGTTTGTCAGCGTATCGATCGACGACTGTCAGGATCAGCAGGATCCCTGCGCCCAGGGCGATCGCGTATTGGTCGAGGCCGAGGTCAACGACCCCGAGGGGTACCAGGACGTGGCGGCCGTCGAATTCCAGGGGCCGTATTCGACCAGCCACATGGTGGTCGATCCGAACCGGCCGTGGCTGTGGGTCGTGCATCACACGTTTGACAACATCGAGCAGGATGGGCTGCACAGCGTCTGGTTCATTGCCCGGGACGACGTAGGTCGCCTGACCTCAATGGAAGGTATCGTCTATCTACAGTCGAACTCCGGCGGGGAGGAATGAGCATGCGCATTTTCAGACTGCCGGCATTGTTGCTCTGCGCGGTCCTGCTTGCCGCGGGGTGCGCTGAGCAGAAAGACGAAACACGACATCCGCAAATACTCGATTATCAGTTGACCAGCGGACTCGATGCCGACGACCCTTTGATCCCGGGCGATTTCGTCAACGTCGAAGCCTGGGTCGACGACCCGGAGGGTTTGAGCGACGTGGACTCGAGCAAAGTGTTTTTCTTCGACGGCTACCTGTGGATCAGACTCGAGCGCGACCCGGTGGACCGCGGGCACTTCCGCGCCACGCACGACATCCCCTGTCCGGACTACCGGGGCCCGCATTTGGGAGCGGTGAAGATCTACGACAAGCACGGGCTCTCGACCAAGGAGAAGTTCACGCTGTACTACGACACATCCTGCTCGCTGTGCAACGCCGCGCCGGAACTGGGACAGGTCTACGTCTGGGTCAACGGCACGCTGGACGAGCAGATGACCTACAGCGGGCGTCCGGTGGATGTCTTCGACTTTGACGAACTGGGCGTGACCTTCGACTACAACGACCGCGACTGCAATTTGAGCGGCGGCGAATTCTGGTATCGCTTCGACTCGGAGCAATGGCAGGTGATGGACGATCTGTTGCCCGACTGGCTGGCATGTTCTTCGGAGCAATCGGGCACGACCTATGGGCTGCGACTGCCCACGGAGACGGTCGGTGAACATACCTGGCAGGTTTATTGGGAGGACGAGTGCGGAGCCCACAGCAACCAGCGCACCGGCAGCTACACTGTGTCCACAACCGAATGAGGCAGCGTCCAACCGCGGCCGGAGCCGCTTCTCATGCTTCTGGGGCTGTGCTATATAGAACTACGCTCGACACATCTGTGGGGACTCGTAAAAACGATGAAATGTGTACATATCGAGGCCCGGGATATTCCGGACGCGTGGTTTCAAGCGGTCTACTCGATTTTCGATGAGGGCTCGGATTACCAGATCGATCGCGGCAGTTGGCAGGGGCATCGGCGGCTGGAGTACGACTTCGTCTCGATCTGCATCAAGCATCCCTCACAGCGGCCGCTGATCCCGGACATGCCGCCGGGCATGTCGATCCCGCCGCCGACCGATATGGAGTACGTGCAACAGTACTTGGAGAAGCTGATCACCGACGCTAAAAGCGAAAACGAGATCTACACCTACGGCGAGGACTTGGCCGTGCAGATCCCCAAGGTGATTAAGATGTATCGCGAGCAGGGTCCGAATACCAACCAAGCCTACATGGCCGTGGGCAGCGCCAAGACCCTGGACTACGACGACCCGCCGTGCCTGCGCGGCGTGGACACGCGGATCCGCGACGGCAAGCTGCACTTCATTCTCTACTTCCGTTCCTGGGATTTGTGGGCCGGATTACCCAGCAACCTGGCCGCGCTGCAGATGGTCAAGGAGGACATGGCCCAGGAGATCGGCGTGGACGACGGCGAGATCATCGCCAGCTCCAAGGGGCTGCACCTCTACGACTACACCTGGGAGCTGGCAGCCCTACGCACCGGCAGACCGCTGCCCGATCAACTGCAAGAGGGGCTGACGCCTTGCGTCTGAACCGCGCTCGACGCGCCCTGCGCCTTGCGGCGGTCATGCTGGCGCTGGCGATGATCGCCGGGTGCGCTTCAAAGCACGTGGTCTATCGACGGGCCGATCCGCACAACCGCATCGAGCTGCCGCAAGACAACGCGGGCCATCGCGATTACCGAACCGAGTGGTGGTATTTCACCGGGCATTTGGACGCCGAGGACGGCCGGGAGTACGCCTTCGAGGTGACCTTCTTCTCCCGCCGCACGGACCAGGACAAGATCGCCGGATCCATCGCGATCAAGAACTACAGCAACCCGGCGCACATGGCGCACTTCGCGATCATCGACGAGAACGCCGGGACGCACTTTTACGAGGAGCGGCGCGCCCGCGATCACGAGGACAAGAACGGCAACGCCGGGGTGATGTACGACTGGCTCTATGTCTGGAACGGCGACTGGTCGTTAAAACAGATCGACGACGATTTCCTGCTCAGTGTGCGGATGAAGGGTTTTGATTTAACGCTGCTGTTGCGGCCGAACAAGCCGCCGGTGCTGCAGGGCCGGGGCGGCTACTTCGCCAAGGGAGAGCAGCGGGGCACGCACTACATCAGCTACACCAACCTCGAGGCCGACGGCGTGCTGTTCGTGGACGGTGTGCCCCAGGCGGTCCACGGCCGGGCCTGGCACGATCACGAGTTCGGCAGCTATCAGCTGCGACCCGAGCAACGCGGTTGGGACTGGTTCTCGTTGCGGCTGGACAACGACGTCGAGCTGATGCTCTACATGCTGGCGTTGCACGACGGCAGTTACGACACTTACAGTAAGGGCTTGCTGGTGCCGGCTCAGGGCCCGCCCGAGCCGATCGATTTTGAGCAGATAGAGCTTCAGACGCTCCAGAGCTGGACCAGCCCGCGCAGCAAGGTTACCTATCCGGTGCGTTGGAGGCTACGCATTCCGGACAAGCAGGTCGATCTGGAGATCACGCCGATAATGCCCGAACAGGAGATGCGCACGCGCAAGACCCTTACGCAATATTGGGAGGGCAGCGTGCGCGTCAGCGGCACCTGCCAAGGCGTGCCGGTCACGGGCAAGGGCTTTGTGGAACTCACCGGATATGTAAAACCGCTGAAGTGGCTGACCAAGCTCGAGGTCGGGAGCGTGGCCTGATGCGCAGGATCGTTCTGTTGTTGGCGCTGATTTTTGCGCTCACGACCCTGGGCGGCTGCCCCAACTCGCCGTTGCACAATCCGGTCAAACCCGACTATCAGCTGAGCTTTCCGCGCGATCACTGGGCCCACGATAATTACTACCTCGAGTGGTGGTACTTCACCGGACACCTCGAGGCCGACAACGGCGAGCGTTACGGATTCGAGCTGGTGTTTTTCAAGAAGCACACCGAGGGCGAGTTCCGGCTGGGTGTGCCGGTCTGGTGGGTCTCCAATCCGGCCTACGTATCGCACTTCACGATCACCGACATGCAGGGCCGCACCTTTAATCAAGCGGAGCGCATCGGGCTGAAAAAGCCGCTGCGCGGCGGTGCGTCGAGCGACAAATTCGTGCTCTGGAACGAGGACTGGCGGGCGATGCAACTGGGCGAGGATTGGTACCTCAGCGCGCAGATGCCCGGCTACGGCATTGACCTGCTGGTCAACCCGCTCAAGCCGCCGGTGCTTCACGGCGAGAACGGCTACTCGCGCAAGGGTGAGCAAGGCGGCGCCTCGTACTACACCTCGTTGACCAGGCTCGAGGTCAAGGGGACGATGGTGCGCGACGGCGAGCCGCTACGCGTCAGCGGCCAGGCCTGGATGGACCACGAGGTGCTCTCGCCGACCATCGCCGAGAACCTGGTCGGCTGGGACTGGTTCTCGATTCAGCTGGACAACGATCACGAGCTGATGCTGTTCACGCTGCACACCAGCGACGGCGGGATCGATCCGTGCTCGTCCGGGACGATCGTAATGCCCGATGGCAGTTACGAGCACTTCTACTCCGAGAGCTTCGAGATCAGGCCGTTGAGCTATTGGACCAGCGAGGAGTCGCGCGCCAAGTACCCATCCTCGTGGCGGATCAAGGTGCCGCAATACGACGTGGACCTGGTGGTGCTGCCGGTGCTGCGCGACCAGGAGGTCCGGCCGCGGCTGACCCAGATCACCTATTGGGAGGGTGCCGTGGGCGTGCAGGGGACGCTGGGCTCCCAGACGGTCTCGGGCCAGGGCTACGTCGAGCTCAGCGGCTACGACAAACCGATCGACCTGTAATCAACACGAACTATCAGTAGAGAGTCGGCGATTCGCTGAGCAGTCCCAGTGCGCATTGCGGGGCAGGGGGCTCGCCGGGGATCTTGCGCTGATACAACGTAATCCCCGATCCGCGATTTCCGCCCGCCGCACAATACGAGGTAAAACGCGCCACGGGTCGCATTTGGCGCTCAATCGATCCGAGCAACGCCGGGTCGGACCAATCGATCAGCTCTTCCAGCGCAGGATCCTGTTCGGAGAGCCAGCCGCGGGCCATGCTGCGCTGAGTGTCGAGCGTGGCTTGCGCCAACTGATCGGGGATCAGCAGCAGGTCGTACGAACCCAGATCGCAGATGAACTCGCCCAAACGCTCGTGGGTCATCAGTTCAACCGACCACGGGCCGGACGCGCGTCGGCGTTGGCGCAACAGCTCGTAGCCTACGATCTCGGGTCCGAGCAGCACGTCGTTGGCTGACAGCGGGTGCAGCATTGCCCGCGCCGGAGCACCCTCAACGCCGTAGCGCGGCAGGGTCTGATCCAGCCAGTCGACGTATTCCCGGGCCAGGCCGAAGCAGGACAGCCCGTTGACCTGCACGCGCGTGCCGCTGTCGCGCAGCAGCATCGGCCGCTGGAATTTATCGAGGGTCACCCCGTACAACCCCAGCAGCACCAGCGCCGCAATGGTAAGCGGCTGCAATACGCGCCGCGAGGGGAGTGCGGTCAGGGCCAGGGCCGCGAGCAGCGCGACAGCGCCCACCACCGGTTGGATATAGCGCGCCTCGCAATGGGCCAAGGGCGTAAAGACCACGATCGGGCCGATCAACCACAGCAACGCGGGCAGCGCCATCCTCCGGCGGCTGTACAGCGCCAGGGGCAGGGCGGCCAGGCCCAGCAGCGCCGCGGGCCACAGCAGCTGGTCGTTCACCAAGCTGCGCAAATAATAGCTCAGCGTTTGCCACAGGCTCAGATCGCTGGGGTCGTTGGCCGAGGCGAAGAGCAACGCCTGAGTATCCAGGCCGCGCAGGTACCACGCGGACAGCAGAGCCAGACACAGGGCGCCGCCGACGCAGAGGTTGACCAGCCTGGTGCGCAGACGCAGCGGCCGAACGCTGCTTCCGGCGATTAGAAACGCCATCCCCGGGATCAGCGCCTGGGCCGCGAAGGTCCATTTGGCGTACATTGCCAGACAGAACCACAGCGCGGCGAGCAACGTGCGCCGCAGCCGCAGCAGTCCGTCGCTGTGATACAGCGCGGCGAGTAGGCAGGGCATCAGACAGGTCAGGGCGTACTCGCGCGCGGCCAGGTGCAGACCCAACGACACCCCGGGTAATAGACTGAAAAGCATCGCGGCGATCGCGCCCTCGCGCCTGCCCAGCAGATCGACCATCCCCCAGCAGCCCAGGCACAGCAGCAGCCAGTTGAAGATCAGCAGGCCCGAAGCATCGTTTTGCACCACGGCGTAGACCAGGGCTAGGGCGCTGTCGTAGCCCGGCGGGTAGTAGTGGTGGGCGTTCCAGCGCTGGATTAATCCGGGCAGGTCGCCGGGGATGTGGCCCGCGATCTCGCGGGCGTTGCGGATCTCGAAGATCCCCATGCCCACGCCGCCGAGCTCGACCCAGGCCAGCCCCAGCAACAGTTCGAGCAACAGCAGGCCGACCAGCAGCGCGGGCAACAGGTTGCGGCGATCAATGAGGGAGGGGGGGCGAGGGCGCATCGGCCTGTGCCGGACCTTATTCGATTGAGGCGCGCGCGTATTCCAGGATGTCGCTCAAGGTTGTCTCGATTTCGATTTGCGGTCGCCAGCCCAGGTCGCTCACGATCGGCTGATTGTTGCCGACCATCAGCGGAATGTCGCTGGGGCGCATGCGCGCGGGATCGGGCCGGACCTCGATTTGGGCTGTTGAAAGATCGAGCAGTTTTTGCAGCAGGTCGCCGATGCGCCGCGCCTTGCCCGAGCACAGGTTGTAGACGCAGCCGGGCTGCGCCTCTGCGATCAGTGCTTCGTAGGCCCGGGCCACATCGCGCACGTCGAGCAGGTCGCGCCGGGCGTCGAGGTTGCCCACGCTGAGTACCGGCGGCTGAGCGCCGTGTTCGATCGAGGCGATTTGTCGCGCGAAGCTGGGCAGGGCGAAGCACGGCTCCTGGCGCGGTCCGGCGTGGTTAAACGGCCGCACGACGATCGACTCGACGCCGAAAGCGCGCGCGTACTGGCCGACCAGCACCTCGGCCGCGGCCTTGGTCGAGGCGTAGAGGTTGACCGGCGCAATGGGCGTGTTTTGAGTCAGCGGGAAAGCCTCGGTGGGCTGGATGCCGTAGACCTCGGCGCTGCTGACGAACAGCAGGCGCGGTCTGTCGGATTCGAGGGTGCGGATCGCCTCGAGCAGGTTCAGCGTTCCCAGTACGTTGGTCTCGACCACTCGTCGCGGATCGGCCAAAGCTTGGGGCACAAAGGCGATCGCCGCCAGATGGCAGATCGCGTCGACCCGCGCCTCGTGGACCAGCGTTGTCACGGCCTGATTGTCGCGCAGGTCGCATTCGTGGACCTGGTAGTCGCCGGGAACGTGGACCAGGTTGCACGGATGGTCCTTGCGCAGGATCGAGGCCACCACGTCGTGGCCGTCCTCGATCAGCCGTTGCAGCAGATGGCTGCCGGCAAACCCCTCGGCCCCGGTGACCAGCAACCGCATTAGGCCGTTTGCTCCTTGAGCCGCTCGATGTCCGCGTCGACCATCATTCCGACCAGACCGGCGAAATCGACCTTGGGCGTCCAGTCGAGATTCTGCTTGGCCTTGCTCGCGTCGCCGATCAGCAGGTCGACCTCGGCCGGACGAATAAGCGACTGATCGACATGTACGTACTGTTGATAATCAAGCTGCAGGTGATCGAACGAGGCCTGGACCAGGTCGCGCACGCTGTGGGATTGGCCCGTGGCTACGACGTAGTCGTCGGGCTCGTCCTGCTGAAGCATGCGCCACATCGCATCGACGTAATCGCCGGCGAATCCCCAGTCGCGGTGCGCGTCGAGATTGCCCAGATCGAGTCGATCGGCCAGTCCGAGCTTAATCCGCGCCACGCCGTTGGTAACTTTGCGCGTGACGAACTCCAGGCCGCGACGCGGCGATTCGTGGTTGAACAGGATGCCCGAGCAGGCGAACAGGTCGTAGCTCTCGCGGTAGTTGACCGTGATGAAGTGTCCGTAGGCCTTGGCCACGCCGTAGGGGCTGCGCGGGTAGAAGGGGGTCTTCTCGGTCTGCGGAACCTGCTGGACCTTGCCGAACATCTCCGAGCTGCTCGCCTGATAGAAGCGGATCTTGGGATTGACTTGTCGGATCGCCTCAAGCACGCGCGTCACGCCCACGCCGGTGAACTCCGCGGTGAGTACCGGCTGGTTCCAGGATGTGGGTACGAAGCTCATCGCGGCCAGGTTGTAGACCTCGTCCGGCTCGGTCTTCTCAATGGCCGATATCAGGCTTAGTTGGTCGAGCAGGTCGGCCTGAACGATGCTGATCTGATCGCGGATGTGTTCAATCCTGCTGAAAGTCTCGGTGCTTGATCGGCGCACCATGCCTGAGACCACGTACCCCTTTTCAAGCAACAGGTCCGCAAGGTACGAGCCATCCTGGCCGGTAATGCCCGTTATTAGAGCCCTTTTCATGCTAAACTCCTGTAATTAAACAGAAAATGCCGTATATGCAAGCCAGCGGCAGGCAGTAGGCTGCAAACAGGTACAGCTTGCCGCGACGTACGATGCCGATCAAGGCGTAAAGCGCGATCAGCCCGCTGATAAAGCTGGCTGCCACGCCTAAGAATAAGGCTAAAACATAGCTCGTATCAAGTCCGGTCAGGTCAATGGATGATCCCTGAAGAGCTACAGCGCCGAGGATCGCCGGAATTGCGATCAGAAAGGCGAAGCGGCCCGCCAACTCGCGTTCGAGTCCGAGGAACAGCCCGGCGGCGATTGTGGCTCCCGAACGGCTGATTCCCGGAATGATCGCCAGGGCCTGGGCCGTGCCGATCAACAGCGCGATCCAGATCGTCATCCGCGACAGGTCGCGGCTGGGATGCGCGGACCAGCGGGTGGCCAGCAGCAAGACGCCGGTAAGCGCCAGAGTGATCGAGACCAACGCCGGTCGCTGAAAAAGCGACTCGAACCAATCCTTGAATGCCAGGCCGATCAGGGCCGTGGGCACGCTGGCGATCACGATCATCAACGCCATGCGCGAGCCGTTGGTCAACGCTCCTCGAGGTCGTCTGATAAAACGCAACGAGTCAATGATGATTTGGTAAATGTCGCGGCGAAACACCACCAGCACGGCCAGCAGCGTGCCGAAATGAACCAGTACGTCGAACAGCAAGTCCGGCTCCAGCCCGAGCAACCGCTGGCCGATCACCAAGTGGCCGGAGCTGGACACGGGCAGGAACTCGGTGAGCCCCTGAACGATGCCCAGGACTATCGACTTAAGTAACAAGGTTTGGACGCTCCAAGCGGGATCTGTGTACGGCGTGGGAGTTTAACCGATAGGGCCATGAGGGCATAGGATTTAATCCGAATAGAAGTTCCGATAAGATATATTATGTCAACTAGAGCGTTTGAAAAAATACCCTGTTCCGGAAAATGCCCCACGCTTTTTGTGGATCGATCAGTAGCCCTGCGGCGGCCCGGACTGACGCAGGCAGTACAGCTTGCCCGCGTTGGACAGGAAATACAGCCGGTCTTTATAGGCGACCACGCCGCTGGTGACTCCCTCGCCGGGCAAGTAGGTCCAACGCTTTACGCCGCTTTGCATGTCCAGCGCATAGACGTAGCCGGACATGCTGGCGAAGACCACCACGTCGTTGACGATCGCCGCTTGGCCCGGGATCTGGTTGCGCGAGCGTTTGCTCTTGTAGATCGAGTCGAGCTCGTAGTCGGCCTTGACGTTGAACGACCAGATCAGCTCGCCGTTTTGCAGGCTCACGGCGTAGAACTGATTATCGTCGCTGGAAAAGAAGATCCGGCCGTTGTGGATCGCCACCCGGCTCACGCCGCCGTGCTCGAAGCTCCAGACGATCGTTCCGGTGTCGGCCTCAAGGCAATACAGCTTGCCGTCGAAGCTGGGCACGTAGAGCCGACCCTTGTGCAGTATCGGCGTGGCGTCCACGTCGATGAAGCGCTGTCCGCGCTTGAGCGTGTTCGACCACAGCTCCTTACCCGTCGCCGGGTCGATGGCCGCCAGGCTGCCGTCGGCGTAACCGGCGTAGATCGCATTTTTGGTCACCAGCGGACTGGAGACTCCGCGAATGGTGAAGTCGTCGGCCGGATCGTGGTCGGCCAGCCACAGCAGCTCGCCGCTGTTCGCGTTCAGCGCCAGCACGCGGTTGAAGCTCGTGGCCGCGTAGACCACGTCGTTGCTGACGGTCAATTTCGAGAGGATCTCGCCCTTGGTGCGGTAGGACCAGACCAGGTCGCCGTAATCACGATTCAGGGCGTAAATTTTGCCGTTACTGTCGCCGAAATAGACCTTGTCGCTATCGACCGCAGCCGTGGACTCCACGGCTCCCTCGGGTTGAAACTGCCAGATCAGGTTGCTGGTGCGGGCGTTGAGCGCGGTAAAGATTTCGGCTGTGGAGCCCACGTAGATTGTCTCGTCCACGACCAGGGGCACTGAGCGTTCGAACGGCGTGTCGTCGATGTAACGCTCGCCCGAGCCAAGATCCTTGACCCATTTGACCTTGTAGGGCAACGCGGCGCGCTGGACAAAGGCGTCGGGCGAGACGATCACCCGCGCGCCGATCGTGCCGCTGTTGCATCCGCACAGCAGCAGCGCCAGGGCCGTTATCAGTAGTATCGCCAGGGTCGCCCTTTGTCTGCCGCTGATCACGATCATCTGCAAACCAGCCTTATTCCCCGATGTCCAGGGTTTGATCCATCGGCATCAGCCGGATGTTCGGCTCGTCAGGATTCGCGCCGGAGCCAAACGGGCTGCCGCCCAGGGCCGCGGTGCGTTCCATGGCCGACTTTGCCAGCGGATTGCCAGCGTACTCCCTGACCAGTGTGCCATAGGTCGCGATCGCCTGATCGGTTTTATCGCCGAGTTCCTGGCTCATGCCCAGGTTGAACAGGATCGAGGGCCGCAGGCTGTCCAGCGCCTCGTTGGACAGCAGTTCGAAGGACTGCGACGCCGCGTCCCACTGGGACTGCGCCATGTAGGTCTCGCCGATGCTCGATTGCGCCAGCTGCCTCATGAACAGGTCGTCGAATTCGGTTTTAAGGAAGCGATCGTAATATTCACGCGCGCGCTCGTACTCGCCGAGCTTGACCAGGCAGTGGCCGCAGAACATCAGCGAGAGCATGCCCACCGAGGTGTCGGGGTATTTCTCGGTCACCAGCTCGAAGCTCTCCAGCGACTTGCTGAACTTGTCCTGCTCTGTTTTGAACACCATCTGGTGCCGCACGCCCTCAGCGTCAACGCCCTCCCCCGTTGGATCGACGAACGCGTTATAGGCGACGTTGGCCTGGCCGAACAACTCGTTGGCCTTGACCATTTGGGTATGCTGGATGTTGCGCACGATCAACACGGCGCTAAGCACTACCAACAGAGCCGCTCCCACTGCGACCAGCAGGCGGTAATGCTCGGCAGCCCAGGAGATCGCCTCAGTAGTCGTGCTGACGAACTCGTCGGGCTGTTTCAGCATTTTCCTTGTAATTTTAACCTTTTTTCGTGCCACAGGATATACTCCCCCGCTACGGCGTACTTGGCCGGGGCGCTATTCTATTCAGCCGCCCTACCCTTGTCAATTGCTCTGGGGCGCGCGGAGATAAAGACGTACAGCGCAGCGCCGATCGCAGCGCCCAAGGCGTCGGCCGCCAGATCCCACGCGTCGCAATGCCGCGTGGGAACAAAGGACTGATGCAGCTCGTCGCTCAGACCGTACGCAACGCTGAGTAGCGCGGCGGTCAGCAGCAGCGCCCTGCTGCTGTTCCAGTTTCGGCTGATGCCCAGGGCTCGGGCGAGCAGCAGTCCCAGAACCGCGTACACCGCGCAATGCAGCAGCTTGTCCTGGTGCGCAACAATCTGGCGCACGCCGGTCGACTCAAGCGAGCTGGCAACGAAGATCGTCACTGCGGCAGCCAGCACGTAAAGCCAGGCCGCGGGCGATCCGCGTAGGATCGAAAATAGTTGGTTGAATCTGGGCAAGGAAAATAATCCAGGGTCACATTTTATATTTGCCGAAGTCCTTGTCGTTGAGGGTCTCGAGCAGCTCGGCGAGTTTCTCGTGCTGTTCGCAGTCGATCTCGGTCGTTTCGGTTGAAAGCTCGATGCTGCGGCAGTTCTCGATCACCGAGCTGTCGACCCAGATCGGCGCGCCGGTGCGCAACGACAGCGCCAGGCTGTCCGAGGGGCGCGCGTCGATCTCGATCGTCTGTTCGTCGATCAGCAGCTTGATCTTGGCGTAGAACGTGTTGTCGCGCAGGTCGACGATCTGCACTTGTTCGACTTGGACGTTGAGCTGATCGAGGATGTTTTTCAGCAAATCGTGGGTCATCGGGCGCGAGAGCACGATGTGCTCAAGCTCCGTGGCGATGGCGCTGGCCTCAAGGATGCCGATCCAGATCGGCAGCGACTGCTTCAGCTCCAGGTCCTTGAGGATCACAATCGGCATGTTGGTGTAGGGATCCATTGCCAGCCCGTTGATTTTCATCTCGATTAACATCTTGCGTGCCTCACTCGCTTCAGCACTGTTTGCCCGAGAGGCTGTTGGCGTGTGCCGCGCACACCAACACGTTGACCAACTCGCCGACCCGGGCCTCTTGCGGGACGAAGTTCACGATCTGTCCGCCCCTGGTCCTACCTTTGAGATGCGCGGGGTCGAGCTTGCTGGTGCCGCTGACCAGGACTTCCACTCTATGGCCGATTAACGCCCGATGGTGATCCATGGTGATCGGGCGCTGTAGCTTGTGCAGCCGCTGGAGTCTCTGGAGCTTGACCGGCTCGGGAACGTCGTCCTCCCACTTTGCCGCGCGCGCCGGAGCCCGCGGCGAGTAGATGAACGAGAAGAAGTCGGCGAACCGCACGCGCTCGATCAGCTCGCAGGTCCGTTCGAAATCCTCGTCCGTCTCGCCGGGGAAGCCGACGATCAGATCGGAAGTCAGAACCACTTCGGGCAGCGACTCGCGCAGCTCGGCGATCAGTTCCTCATAGCGCTGCGTGCTGTAGCCGCGGTTCATCCGCCGCAGCACCCGATCCGACCCGGACTGCACCGGCAGATGGATCGCCTCGCAAACCTGCGGCACCTGGGCCATCGCCCTGATCAGCGCGCTGTCCAGATCTTTGGGGTGGCTGGTGACGAATCGCACCCGTTCTACCCCGGGGACCGCGGCGACCGAGCGCAGCAGGTCGGCAAAACGCAGACGGCTGTAGAGGCCCTTGCCGTAGGAGTTGACGTTCTGTCCCAACAGCACGATCTCGCGCGCATTGCCGCGCACCAGGTGCCTGACCTCTTCCAGGATCTGCGGCCGCGGACGGCTGACCTCCGGACCTCTGACAAAGGGCACGACGCAGTAAGAGCAGTAGTTGTCGCAGCCGCGCATCACAGCCACGAAGGCGCTGGGCCCCGTGGGCTCGTGCAGCACGTGGGCGAACGGATCGCGTCCCAGCCCGTCGGTCAACGCCAGCCGACTGCCGTGGCGCTTGACGCGCTGAACCAACTGCGGCAGCTGGTCCAGGTCGCCGGTGCCCAGCACTATGTCGCAGCCTGCTTCGCGCGCCAGCGCCGCGCCGCCCTCGTGCTGCGCAACGCAGCCGACGTAGGCGATCACCAGCTCGGGTCGATGGCGTTTGAAGCGCGCCAGCCGACCGAGTTCCGAGCGTGCCTTTTGCGCGGCCTTCTCGCGCACCGAGCAGGTGTTGATCACTATCAGCGACGCCTGCCGCGGATCGTCCACCCGGCGATAGCCGTGCGCTACGAGCAGCGAGAGCATCTTGGCCGAGTCCAGCTCGTTCATCTGGCAGCCGAAGGTCTTGAGGTAGACCCCCCTCGCATCTTCAGGATTCAAAGAGCATGTCATTGTGGTTCCAAAATATCAGCCGCCCGGCGCAAAAGGCAAGGCTGGCTCAGGCGCCGCATTCCGCGGCTGTTGCGCGTTTGCCGGGCAAGGGTTCACTCGGAGAAGACGATCGCCTGGAAGCTGTAGATCTCGGCTCCGCTTTGCCAGTCGTCGAAGTCCAGCCCGGCCTTGCGGCAGGTCTGCTCGAGGAAGGTTCGGCGGTCCCAGCCGTACTCCGTGGGCACCTGCGGCAGCAGCAGACCCTGGCGGATTCCCTTGCGGATCAGCAGCCCGTCGCGTCCGACCTCGATCGACTCGACGTTCTCGACCTTGATAAGCGGCGTGAGCACGCTGATCTCGATGTGCAGCTCGTCCAGCTCGTCGGGCCGCACCGCCGGGAAGCGCGGATCCTGGCTGGCCGCGGCCACGGCCATGTCGCGCACCGATTGCCACAGCGGTTCGCGGGCGATGATCTGCCCGATGCAGCCGCGCAGGTCCCCGTGCTTTTTCAGCGTGACAAAGGCCGCGCCGTCGGCCCGCAGCGTGGGGCTCTGCGGTTCGAAATCGGGTTTATCCCCGGATCGCACGAAGGTCTCCACGGTCTGGCGTGCGTAGCGCAGCAGCTCGACTTTCTCCTGCTTGGTCAGGTACTCGTCCTGCGATCCGCCCTCGCCCGTGCCCGCCGAACGCTGTACGCCGCCGACGAACGCCACCGCGCCGTAGCCCACCACCCGGTCCTTGCTGCCCGAGGTATCGCCGGAGTTGGCGTAGTGCAGCACGCGCACGTCCTGGCCGCCGCGCAGGCGGTAGAGCTCCATCAACGTCAGCACCGGACCCAGGCCGCACAGCTCGACATCGCGCGAACGCGTCGCCTGGTATAGACCGGCCGAGTCCATGCGCTCGATGAAATCCAGCGTCTGGTGATCCATGGCCTGGGCCGCATCGTAGGGATGGTAGTGGCTCAAATCGCTGCTGGCGATGTAGAGCACGCGCTTATCCGCGAACAGCTCGTCGAGCAGCTGCGCCAGCCGCGTGGAGAGTTCGAGGCTTTGGGAGCCCATGGCGATCAGCACCACCTGCGGGTCGGGGATCACCGTCTGCACGAACGGCAACTGAACCTCGATGCTGTGCTCCTGGCTGAACAGGCCGATCGCGTCGTCGGCCCAGCTGGCCTTGCGCACGATCTCGCGTGCGGACTCGGTGTCGATCTTCAGCGAGCCCAGCGGGGTGCGGTATTCGGTCTTGTCCAGCACCGAGACGCCCGAGGAGGCCGCGTAGTGGCTCGGTCCGATGATTACCACCCGATCGTAGACCTTGCCGCGCACCGCCTTGTAGGCGTAGGCCGCCACCGGCCCGGAGTAGACGTATCCGGCGTGGGGACAGATCAGGCCGAAGACGTCCTGCTCGATCTGTTCCACGTCGGCCTGGCGCAGATACTCGTCGACTTCCTGGGTCAGCTTGCGGCTCTGCCCGGGATAGAAACGTCCGGCTGCAACCGATTCCATCACATCGCTCCTGTCTTTGTTCGCACCAACCGGACGGCCCTGCTCGGCCCCCGGTTGTTGCTCGGCCGGTTCCTCGGCCGACTTGCACGAGCCGCTGCAAAGAACCAGCAGCAGTACGGCGACCAGCGCAACGCCGATCAAGACGGGTCTCATTGGTGTTTCCCTCTGTTCCGTTTCAAAACCGTGTAGTGGGCTGCCTCGTGTTTGGACAGCCTGCCGTTGATTGTATCGCCAAGCGGCCTGCGCTTCGAGCCCCGACGTCGGTCCACGCCGATTGCAGCCAGGGCAAAGAGCAGCCCGCGGATAAAACGCCTACGCGATCCGGCGCTCATTCCCATACTCCTGGGAGCCGGCGGCCGCATGCGGCGCACGCTGAGTTGTGCAAATCGTATTGCACGATCGAGTACCCCCGGCGGACTATGGCGGCCGCGCCGCAGCTTGGGCAGTAGGTTGTTTCGAACTGCGGATTTCCAAGGTTGCCCACGTACACGTAGTCCAGTCCCTCGGATTGCGCCAGACTGCGCAGCCGCTGCAGGGTCGCGGCGGGCGTGCGCGGCAGGTCGCGCATCTTGTAGCGCGGGAAGAAACGCGAGAAATGCAGTGGCGTGTCGCGTCCCAGCTCGCGTACGATCCAGCGGCACATCTGTCTAACCTGCGCCTCGTCATCGTTGAGCGTGGGGATCACCAGGTTCGTAATCTCGAGCCAGACGCCCGCGGACTTGAGCGTCACCAGTGCGTCGAGCACCGGCTGCAGTCGGCCGGTGGTCACCCGGCGATAGAAGTCGTCGGAAAACGCCTTGAGGTCGATGTTCGCGCCGTGCGTCACCCGTGCGAGCTGTTGCAGCGGCTTGCGGTTGATAAACCCGGCGCTGACCAGCACGTTGCGCAGGCCGCGTTCCGCGGCAAGGGTGCAGCAGTCCAGGGCGTACTCGAAGAAGATCACCGGGTCGGTGTAGGTGTAGGCGATCATGCTGCAGTTGTTGGACAGCGCGCTTTGCACCAGCTGCTCCGGCGGCAGGTCGAAGTTTTCCACATCCTCGGGGTCGCCTTGGCTGATGCTCCAGTTTTGGCAGTTCAGGCAGTGCAGGTTGCATCCGGCCGTGGCCACGCTCAGGGCGCTGCTGCCCGGCAGGAAGTGGAACAGCGGCTTCTTCTCGATCGGATCGATGTTGGCCGAGCAGACCTTGCCGTAGACCAGGCTGATCAATTTGCCGTCGAGGTTGACCCGCGCCCGGCAGTCGCCGCGCTCGCCGGGAAGCAGCCGGCAGCTCTTGGGGCACAGCAGGCACTGGACCATTGCCTCAGCGGCCACTTTCGATCTCCTGCTGATCAAGGTAGTAGGCGGCCTCTCTGCCCGACAGCCGCGACTCGTCGATCAGCTGCTCAACTCGATCGACGTCGAACTTGCGGTGGCCGGTGATCACCGCCTGCTCAGCCTCGAAATTGTACCAGGCGACCAGCAGCGCAGCCATGAGCACCAGGGCGAAACAGACCAGCAGCAGCGCTCTACTGCTCATCGTCGCGATCCTTTGTCGCGGTCCAGGGCCGTATCCGACGCCGTGCCAGGCGCGATACCAGGTCGAGGCCCGCGCCCGTGGGACAGACGAAGCGGCACCAGAACAGCGGGAAGAACAGGCACGGCAGCAACGCCAGCCCGGCGTAGGCCAGGCGTAGCGGATCGCGCCAGCCGCTGAACAGCAGCGCGTATGGCTCGAACGGCGCGATCGACCACAGCCCGCAGCCGAAGGTGGCGATTGTCAGACCGGCGAGCACCAGCAGCGGCATTTGCGCGAGGAACACGGCGCTTGCGCCCGCGGACCCGGTCGAGCGACGTGCAACCGGAGACGCCGCGGCAACCAAGCGCTGCATAACGCCAAACGGGCAGACCGCCCGGCAGTGGAAGCGTCCGAAGAGCAGCGAGCCCAGCAGCGCCGCGTAGAGGATCAGCGCCGCGTCGATATTAAGCGCGCCCGGCGGCCTGCCCGCGACCAGGTCGGCCAGTCCGGCAAAGCTTAGCGGCGCTTTTAACAACAGCCCGACCAGCGCCAAGTTGATGATCCACACTACCCAGCGCAGCCAAGGGAGCCTGGAGCGTAAGGCCAAGGCTGCGATTGCAAACAGCAGTGCGCTTAGCGCCAGCGCAGCGCGGTACCAATCGATCTGCAACGGCGGCGCGTCGACCTGTAGCGTCCCGAGGCCGTGCAATAATGTGAGCGACGAGGCGCTCACGTCGCGCAGGATCGCCTGCGAACTGACCGTGGCCCCGGAAACCATGTCCACTTGCGGATCAGCCGCGCTCAGGTCGAGCCCCACCAGCCGGTCGATAAAGCGCTGTTCGAGCAGCAGGTTGATGTAGTACGGGGTCTCGTGATGTTCAAGCAGCTCTGCGGCGCTGATTCGTCCCTGAGAGTCGATGGCAATCAGTACGCTGATCGGCCCGCGGTAGCCTTCCACCTCGGGTTCCACCGCCGTGGTTAAGATGGCGTAGTTGACCTGCCCCGCCGAGTCGCTCAGCCGCCAGGTCCCGACGCGCTCCAGGCGCTCAATGCTAACCGTCCCTGGGACCAACCGCGCCACCCGGGTTTCGCTGGGCAGCAAGATGATCTGCCACAGATTGTGCGCCGCGTGATGCGCCACGATGCACCCCAGACACAGCAGTGTCAGGCACCACCAGAATGTTTTGGAGAACCTGGGTTCGAAGAGTTTCATTTGCAACCGGGGCGGGCGCCCCGGCGGCTTACTACCGGACGCCCTGCTGCGATTCGATGTTCGCGATGGCCTCGGCAGCCCATTGATAGATCGGCTTGCCGTCCACCTGCTGGAGATTGTAGCGAAGATTTTTCAAAGGTGCGATTGCCCGCGCATCGCCGATCAGCTGCAGCCCGTAGATCGCAGCGCGTACCAGATTGGGATCCGAGGCCGTTAGACAGTCGATGAGCGGCTTGACCGCGGACGGCTCGCGCAGCATGCCCAGGGTGGTGCAAGCGCGCGCCCGGATGAACGAGGGCCCCTTGCCGGTCAGCTCGATCAGCGGTGCGCTCGAGGCCTCGGGCCCGAGCTTGACCAGCGCGGCCACGACCTCGAGGGCAACCTCGAGGTCCATGTCGTCGAGCAGTTCGGCCAGTGATGGTGCGGCCTTGGGGTCGCCCAGGATTCCCAGCGCCTTGGCGGCCGAGGCGCGCACGCTGCGCGAGCGGTCGCGCAGCAGCGGCTCGATGGCGATGTAGGCCCTGCTCGAGCCCGTACCCGCTAGGCTGATAGCGGCGGCGGCGCGTACGTTGCGGTCCTTGTCGTGCGTGGCCTGGACCAGCGCGCTGGCGACCTCGTCGCCCTTGAGGTTGCCCAGCGACTCGACCGCGGCGGCGCGTACAAAGGGGTTTCTTTGGCCCGCGAGTTTAATCAGCTCGGCTGCGGCGGGCTGGCCGATCCGTCCCAGGGAGGCCACGGCGATGGTTGCCAGCATTTGGTCGTTGGACCGGGCCGCGTCATACAGCGGGTTGACCGCCGCCGGGTCGGCCAGGGAGCCCAGTTCGCGGGCGGCCTGCAGCTTGTGCGACATGCCGCCGTTTTGCAGCAGGTCGATTAGGCAGGCCGTGTCCTGAGCGCATGTTTGCGCCGCGGTCTGCTGCGCGGCGTAGACCGGGCAGGCCAGCAACAGCGCAACGAATATCGAAACCAGGGTAAGCTTGAGATGCATTTCAGCCTTTGAGCGGCTTGCCGCCGATGACGTGCAAGTGCAGGTGGAACACCACCTGACCGCCCCAGGAGTTGGTATTGATCAGGATGCGGAATCCCTTTTTCGAGATCCCCTCACGGATCGCCATTTTGCGCGCTACGTCGAGCATGTGCGACAGCAGGTCGATCCGCTCGTCCGGAACGTCGAGTAGGGTCTGAATGTGTTCGTTGGGAATCACCAGCAGGTGTACCGGTGCCAGCGGTTTAACGTCCCTGATCACGAAGACCAGTTCGTCCTCGTAGATTTTTTCCGACGGGATCTCGCCCGACCGGACCTTGCAGAAGATGCAGTTGGCTTCGCTTTTAGGCATGCCTGACGACCTCGTAGCCAGTGTTGGATTTACGAAGGTCACATTCTACTGGCCTGCGATTTAAAAAAGAAGGGCATACTTTGCATTGCCGGCCGCGG
>JAVCCG010000106.1 GCA_030765605.1 Candidatus Alcyoniella australis | reverse complement strand
GCGCCTCGAGCACCTGCCGCGCGTAGCTCTCGCCGCCTTGGCGCAAATCGCCAACGATGAAGATCGGCGCGCTGGTGTAGCGTGCGATGCGCCGAATGTCGAGGATCAACTGTTCGGCCGGACGCATGGCGATCTTGTCGCGCCCCATGTACTGCCGAAATCCGTCGCGCGAGCCGCCGCAGATAATGCAGTTTTGGGTGCAGCCGCGGCAGGTCATGATCGCGGTGATCGGATAGCTAAACCAGTCGAGGAACGGAATGCCGTCGCGGATGTTCAGGTGCGCCACCGACTGGCTGAACATGTGCAGGTAGTTGTTTGAGGTGTCGTAGACGCCCGCGGGCACGTGGCTCAGCTCGTTGACGCGCAATGCGCCGGTTTGGTCGATCCAGGTCAGGTTGGGGACCCGATCGAGTGGGCGGCCCTTCTCAAGGTTCCACATCAGCTCGCCCAGCGGCTCCTCGGCCGAGTCGCCGCGCACCACGTAGTCCACGCAGTCGTACCCGATCAGCTCTTCGTGGAAGTAGCTCGCGGCAATGCCGCCGAAGATGATCGGCACGCCCGGATGATGTTTGCGGCACAGCCGGGCGATCTCGATCGCGCCGTGACAGTGCGGCAGCCAGTGCAGGTCGATGCCGATGGCGAACGGTTGTTTGAGTTTGCGGATCGCCTCCTCGGCGTCGTACTGGGGCGAGGCAAGCATGCGAAAGGCCAGGTTTTTGATGTGCACATCGTAGCCCATGGTGCTCAGCCGCTCGCTCAGGGCGGTGAATCCCACGGGGTACATCTCGAAGACCTGGGTCGAGGGGACCACGTCCGAGACCGGACCCTGCATGATCGTCCGTTCGCGGAAGTCGTACACGCTGGGCGCGTGCAGCAGATAGACCCTTAAGGCGCACATCGGGGGCTAGACTGGATGATTAATCAATGTTCGTCAATACGGCGCGCAACATCGATTCCGAACCTACTAAGGCGCGCAGAGAACTAGTAAGATCGAGCGCACACACCGACATCGGAGGTCGTTGATGAAGCGTCTGCTGATCGCCCTGGCCCTGGTCGTGATCCTCTCCAGCGCGGCCCACGCGGGCATCGAGGGAACCTACATTTGCAAAGGCACCAATCCCGGCGGGACCGGGACCTATGAGGGCACGGTCTCGATCGTCAAGAACAACGCCAACTACAACGTGACCTGGAACATCGGCGCACAGGTCTACGTGGGCGTGGGAATTCTCGAGGGCGAGCGCTTCTCCGTGGGCTACGCCGACGTCAACCAGGGGTGGTTCGGCGTGGTGGTCTACACGGTCTCGGGCAACAAGCTGCGTGGAGCATGGGCCATGCACGGCGACAATAAGAACGGCACCGAGGAGCTGACCCGCAGGTAAGCCGACCTCGGGCTACAGCGGCGTGTAATCGGCCGGCGACTGGGACGCGCCCAGGTCGAAGCGCAGCCAGTGCGCGTAATCCGGATCAAATCCATCGCTGAAAATCGTATCGGGCACACCGGCGTAGGTCCACTCGGACATTGATTGCTCGTTGACCATGCACAGCAGCACGTCGACCTGCGTGGGCGAGCCGATGTCGGCCAGGGGCACTCGCAGCTCGATGAAATTCCCGCTTTGGAACACATCGCCGGTGAAGTCCCAGACCGCGTCGACCCAGCCATCGAACTGCTGGGCGTTGGCGTAGGAGCCGTCGGCCTTCCAGCGCACGTGGTATGCGGCTGAGAACGGCAGGGTCGGCTGCTGGGTGTTGTACAACACGCCGGTCGTGGCGCCCGGCGATCCGCCGATGTAGAGCAGCAGCCACTTGTCCGACGATCCGCCGCCGATGTCCGCGCCGTCCATGCCGTAGTACAGGTACGAATCGTCCCAGGAAAAGTAGCCGCTGAAATCGACGGTGGTGCTGGCGAAGGTCTCGTCGGCCGTAAAGTCGTTGTTCCCGTCGATCACGATCGTATGCGAGTAGGCGTCGTCGTCATCATCGATATCATCGTCGTCAATGTCGTCATCGTCGATGTCGTCGTCGCCCATATCGTCGTCAGCAGCATCATCATCGTCGGTCAGATCGTCGTCGGACGCGTCGTCGTCGTCGTCATCGTCGTTGGCGCAGGCGGCCAGCGTCAGGGCCGCGACCAGGGCAATTGCGAGCAGCATCCACAGCACGGCGTAGCGTTTCATGGCATCCCCCATCGTTGCTGACGTTAGCGCCGGGCCGGACAGCGGTCAAGGATCAGACCACGCTCCAGGTCCAGCTGATCAGCCGCGCCGCGTACTCGAACCCGAGCAGTGCTCCGGCCTTGAGAAACTCCCAGGCTTCGCCATAGCCGCCCGCCAAAATCGCCAGCAGCAGCCCGTGGTAGAGCAGCGCAAAAAACGCGATGTAGACCGCGGAGAACAGCACCCCGTGACGCGCCACATCGCTTACGGTCTCGCGGCCGTCCACGCCCACAAAGCGCCGATAACGGAACGCCTCCCAGGTCTCGCCCAGAGTGGTCAGGGTGTGAAAGCCCAGGGTCAGGCCGATGGCCACGTCCACAAAGATCCGCGCGTCGGCCGTGAACAGCGGCCGCAGCAGCACCAACGCCACGCTGAAGGTGGGGAACACGTAGGGCGCCATGCTGATCGCCACGTCGCCGACCTTGCCGCCGAATCCGCCCTCGTGAACCACCTGGCCTCCGGCGCGCGAGGTGGCGACAAAGCTGCGGATGCGCCGCAGAAACAACAGGCCGAACAGCGCGTGGGTCAGCTCGTGCTCAAAGGTCAGCAGCCCGTGCCAACGCCGCACAGCCAGCAAGTGCAACGGCAAGTAGGCCGCCAATCCGACAGCCACCCATTGCAACGCATGGGGCTGGGCCGCACACGCCAGGCACTCGCGCACAAAGGCCGCGGCAACCCCGGGCAGCCATAACAACAGGACAACAGTGACGATCAGCGACAACATCGGCCGCCATGATAGACGATCTGCTCGCAATCATGGGCCCGATTCCTACTCTTTTGGGAGTTCCTGTTCTTCAATCTGTTCGATGCAGCCGTATTCAGCGCCGAGCACGATCTGTTGGTTGTCGTCAATCTGTATAGTGATTGCCTGATCGCCGCCGGTCTCCCTCCTCTGCAATTCTGCGTCAATGGCTCGAATTGTGGCAACTCGTCGGCGGTCAACGTCCCGTGCCCTGTCCGCCAGGGAGTCGAAATTCTTTACTGCAACATACGATGCCGGGGCGAGCAGTATTTCCAACCTGTCAAATGCCGTCAACAGCAGAGATTCCTGGACTGTGACAGTTTCCCCTTGGGCTCCGTCGTCGATCCACTCTTGATATTCATCGATAAAATCGCTGAGCATTTTGATAAAAACCAGCCTCTCCCGTTTTACCGAAGACTCCGGCCAAAACCGATCGGCAATGGTCGACAACAGTTGATTTTCAATATAGATACCGATACCGATCGTGATCTTTTGCTCTATCAATAGATCCATGTGCCGCACAAACGTCACAATCTCCATTTTATTACAATTGATGATTGACTGCTTGGCGTCAGGGAACTCTTCCAACGCTTTTTTAATCGTCCGCAGATCGTCGGACGTCAGAGCGGGCAACAAATAGACCAATGTCCGATTTAATTTCGTCTGGCTATAGAAACCGATGATCAGCGAAATACCAGACGGCGTGTCGAATAGACCTTGGACAAATTGCATGTTGAGCAAAATGCGCTCGGCCGCATCATGAGGCCTGGAACGTAAACCATCGAGCAGCGCCGCTTCCATTTGCCACTGGAACAGACCGCGGGATTCGACCAATAGATCGTCAAAATATTCGAATAAAGCCTCATGATGCAGGACAAAGCCGTCGGCCATAATCTCACGATACTGTTGGTCGTACGTATCGAGCCGATCAATCTGCTGCTGATGCTCGTAAATAAACGCAGCTACCAGCCTACAATCTCCTTCCAGAGCTTTCCGGCAAACAGGAATGGGATCAGGGTCTTCAGCGTACAACTCCTTCAGCGAATTGAAGGCCTGATGGTCCTCAACGGTCCGGGCCTCGATCTGTTGCACGAACGGCTCGTACTCCAGATACTTGGCCTGCAAATACTGCTCATCCAGAAGTTCGCCATTGAAATGCGACAGGCGATAATTCAGGTACAGTGCGGCGCTGATCAATAATACCAGGATTATCGCTGCCAAGCCCAGAAGTATCTTTTTCCACATCGAATCAATCCTGCTTGACGATATGAACCATATTAATCACCCTGAAGCTCCGGTTCATTAATAGACTCGATACATCCATATTCAGCGCCGAGCACGATCTGTTGGTTATCGTCAACCTGTATAGTGATTGCCTGATCGCCGCCGGTCTCCCTTCTTTGCAATTCTGCGTCAATGGCCTGGATCACCGCCTCTCGCATGAGCTGCACATCGTGGGGTCTTTGTATTAAGCTATCAATATTCATTATGCCGATATAGGACATCGGAGCAAGAAAGGGCTCTAAAATATCGGTGGTACTTTTCAGATAATTATCAGCGCACAACGTGGGGTCGCCACGGCCTCCGTCGGCGATCCACTGCTGGCAACTCTGGATGATATCGATTGTTAGTTTGGTTATAACAAATTTTTCTCGTTGCGCCAGAAGCCTCAGCCAAATACTATCGATAATACGCCCCAACAGCCTCCTGCCCGCAGGAAGTTCATTTACAAAGTCCGGCAACTTCATATCCGGGTGCATAAGTTCTTGCATACTGCTTCCCCGTCGTAGTCCTTGTATCACGCTATGCTGCTGTGTAAACTCTGCCAATCGTAATTGCTCTACAACCTCAATTTTCAGAGTTTCCAGATACGCCAGCCTGGCGTCTGGTATGTTTACCAGCACCTGCTTGATCTGCGGTAGATAATCGCTCGGCAATATGGGCAATAGATAAACGATTGCCTGATTTAATCGATGTTCAAAATAAACCCCCAACATCATAGCAATGGTTGACTTCGTATCGTAGAGTCCCTCTACGAACTTGGAATTCAACAACAACCGCTGAGCAGCTTCTGCATTCTGACCACCCATCCCCTCACTCAACGCAGTCATCAACTGCAATAAAAACAGATCACGACTGACAAAAAGGACCTCATCTCCCTGGAAGATGGTTGCCTCCTTGTAATAGACAAATCCGTCGGCCATGATCTGCTGATATTGTTCGTCGTACTTTTTCAATTGCTCGAGCTGCGGTCTGTGCTCGGCGATCTGCGCAGCGATTAATTCACAATCGTGGTCAAAAACTTTCACCCTAGTAAAAAAATAGTTAGGGTCGGCCCTGTACTGTTTTACAAGCTCGTCAAGTGCCGATTGATCAGCCGGAGAACGCGACTCCAACTCAGCCGCCAACTGCTCGAACTCCAGATACTTGGCCTGTAAATACTGCTCGTCTAGCAATTCGCCTTTGAAGCGCTGCATGCGGTAGTTCAGGTACAGCGCGGCGCTGACAAGCAGAATCAGCACCAAGGCCAACAAACCAAGTAATACTTTTTTCCACATGCAACAGCCCCTCAGCAGAGGATCAGACTCGTCTGGCAATAATATACGCCCAACCCGGGTAAATATTCACTGAAAAACAGCGTAGTAATAATTATTCCGTCGGCTCAATGCATCCATGCTCGGGTCCGAGCACGATCTGCTCGTCCTCGTCGTAGGGGAGCGTGACGGTCTGCGCGGGGCCCAAGTTGCGGCGATCGAGCTCGGCGTCAAGTGCGTTGATCAACGCCACCAGCTCGCTCAAACTCGGGGCGTGGTTCGATTACCTGATTAAATACGTGATGCCGCTAATCCTGATCAGCATTTTGGGCTTCGGCGTGCTCTCGGAACTGCGCGAGAACATCTTCAAGGGCGGCCTCTACGGATTCAAGCTGGTGAGCGAACAGTGGTCGTTCCTGCCGCTGCTGTGCCTGATTGTCTGGCTAACGATAAGCACCGGCGCGGCGCTTACCCTCTGTCGCATGCCGGGCAAAGGGCACAGCGGGGGGATCAAGCTATCAGCAGAGCGCTAATTGCGAGCGTCGCGATCCTGGTCCTCTGCCTGTACGGCTCGAGCCTGGCGGGCGTTGAGCTGGAAAACGGCCGCGCGGTCTACGACCAATCGAATACGCTGATCGTCACCCAGGATGACGCGCCCGCGGCCGGACGCGAACTGGGCGCGGTGTACTACCCCAACAGCGCCGTGGCCACGGAGCCGCAGTCGATCGGCTCCACGGACCAGGCCGGTCGATTGCAATGGATTCCGCTGCATCCGGGCATGGCCTCGGTCGGATTTCTGCAGACCGACGACCAGGGCAACTCGAGCATCAGCGCCGCTAAGACGATCAGCGTGCGCTTCAACGGCCTTCCGACTTTGGGCCTGGTCGTCTTCCTGGTGGCGTTCGTGATGCTCTTCGGCGGCATCGGCCTGGGCGTATACCACATTTTCACCAACGAACAGATCAACGAGCCGCCGCTGGACACCTAAGCCCGAGCAGATCGCAGTTGCACGATTTTTTGCACTACAATCAACATCATAGGTGTAATTAAACGTTTGGGGGTTGCTTTTGCTTTTATCAATCCCGCTGCCCTTTGATACGAACTTAATACAAACCAAATGCAAATAACTACTTACAGCTAATAGACAAATCACGGGCATAGCGTAATATGTGCCGCTTCGTAGGCGGAAACGCCTGCGTTCAGTGAACCGGGCTCTTACCGGGAGCCGGGAAGGAAGCAACATCGTGGTAAAGCGACCTCTGAGACTGCGCAAGCTCAGCGTGGACGAGATCGGCATCGCCCGACAAAACCAGATCGTGATGTTCTCGACATCGCCCGACCCCTACGTCACCATCGTGGTCAATGTGGACGCCGGTCCCCTGCGCAACCTGGTCAACGCCCGACGCGAGAGCAGCGGCAGGCCGATCACCATGGTCCACGCCTTTAACAAGCTGTTGGCCATGTGCTTTGTCGAGCACCCCGAGTACAACTGTGTTGTGCTCGACCGCAAGATGTACGAGCTGGAGACGATCACGATCTCCAATCCGTTCCTGCTGCCCGGCGACGAACGCGCCCTGACAATGCTGCTGATGGACGACCCGCAGACCAAGTCGCTGGAACAGATCTTTGATGAGATGGAACTGCTCAAGCAACTCAAACGCGCCGAGTACGACGAACTGGGTCAAATGCGCGTCGGCCTGGTGCCCAAGCTCTACCTCCGTTCCGGCCTGTACCGCGTGATCAGCGAAAAGCGCCAGTTCAAGATTGTCTACGAACGCAACCTGACTACCAACCTGGTGCTCTCCAAGGCCAACAATGTGGACACGAACAACTTCCTGGCCACCAAGGGCGCGATGCAGATTTTGCGCACTTTCTCGCGCTTCTTCCTGCACAGCATCATGGACCAGCCGCAGGTCGTCGACGGCAATCTGACAGTCGGGCAGGTGATCCCGCTGTCGATGATGCTCGATCACCGGCTGGTGGACGGCGCCCACGTCAACGCCTTTGTGCGCTCGATAAACCGGATCGCCGCCGAGCCGGAGAAGTATCTTTAGCCTGCACTATCGATCAAGCTCCTGCTGCGGCGCGTAAAGTCGTC
The DNA here is from genome assembly GCA_030765605.1 of Candidatus Alcyoniella australis. Lineage (NCBI taxonomy): Bacteria > Candidatus Lernaellota > Candidatus Lernaellaia > Candidatus Lernaellales > Candidatus Alcyoniellaceae > Candidatus Alcyoniella > Candidatus Alcyoniella australis. The sequence goes on along the minus strand of JAVCCG010000106.1, from coordinate 43,301 downwards.
CGTCGCTAAAAAAAATATCAATATCTGATATAGAAGGTTTATCGCCGTAGGCAAAGGCGCTAATATTATGGGCTGTGTATTAATAACCGCGGCTGGATAAGGAGATCGGGCATGAAGAATATCGAGATGCAGTTGGAAGGCGCCATCCTGACCATCAAGGTGGACCTGAGCAAGGAGTTCGGGACCTCGGCTTCGGGCAAGTCGATCATCATCGCCACCACCGAGGGCAATATGTCGGTCCCGGGTGCCGAGGAGAAGAAGATCGGGCTCAACATCTACCGCAAGAAACCAGCCGGCTGATCGCTTAAAACCGGCAACATTCGCAAGTCCCATAGGGGCTCCAAGCCTGGGGCTTGCCTGCTATACTGATTGGCAATGAAAAAGCTGCTGATTATCGTCATGCTGCTGGCGCTGTCGGCCTCGAGCGCCCTGGCGCGCGAGTCGTTCGAGACCAGGCATCGGATCTCGATCCGCATCGGCTATCACAACTGGTTCCCGGACACCACCGAAACTGAAGGCACCCGGCCCGACGACGATGGCGTGGTCGAGGATGGCGAGTGGGAATATATCTGGGACCAGGCCTACCGCATCCAGGACTTTGACAGCGCCACCCTCGAGCTGGGCTACGAGTACCTGTTCCTGCGCTGGTTCGGCCTGGGGCTCGACCTCGGGATTTACGGCAACCAGCGCGAGTACGACTTCAACGTCTCAGGATTCGAGGTCGACTCGCGGATGACGATCAACGTGTTTCACATCGACCTCAACCCGCGCTTCCACTGGCAGACCGGCCGGACCGACCTCTACGGCGGACCGCTGCTGGGCCTCTACACGGCCAGCGCCGAGTTTGTCGCCGACGTGGACTACGGGCCGTACTCGGCCAAGTTCGACGATTCGGAGCGCGGCGACGGGTTCGGCTGGGGCCTGATGGCCGGATTCGAGGTGCGGCTCAATAAGCACTTCGGCGTGGCCCTGGAAGACCGCCTGAGCTTCGCAGTTATCGACGAGTTCAAACCCGACGACGAGGGCCCGCTCAACGCCGGCGGCAACGTGCTCACGCTCAGCGGCGTGGTGCATTTCTAGTCTGTCGGGCAGCCTTTGCTAGCTCTTAAGCTTAAGGTGTGCCTGTTCCCAATTCCATCCTTCAGCGGCGAGATTATCCCAAAGCTCACGAATCAACTGTGAAACATACGGTTCGTCCCGCATCATGTCTTGAATAATAGGTTGATGCTCAGCCAGCAGTAACTTCAACAACGGCAAGTAGTGTTGCTCATATGCCACTTTTTCGAGCAAGCCTCTTTTCGCGGCATAAATCACTTCATTACAAAAGCCTAAAGCCATCTCCACATAGCTGTAATATATTACCCATTCCTGATCCTTTTCATCTTTCTGCTCATATATTCGCCTAAAACAATCGGAGTCCCATTGAAAACCCTGTGATAGTATTTTGGGATGGGTTGGCCTGAAATTCATCAGCGAATAGTATTTTTTATGTATAATTTCGTGGGCTTCTGCCCTTCTATGTCTTCTGTTTAACATCCACCCCAAAAATGCAAAGCATGCTGAGAACAATGCGCCAACTATCGATAGTATTGGTATAACCCATCCCATTACATTTCCTTTTTATAAAAGTTCTTCAATTAATATCATAAATAATTAAATGAGTCGCCTTACACGCGTGATGGCTCTTGGATTTTTACAGCTCCCTACGACCTGGGACGGTGGTCAATGCTCATCAAGCGCATCATCCTATCCATGGTCTTTTCCCTGGGTTTGGGAAGCCTCGGCGGCCCTGGGCTCCTACTACGATACAGTGTGGAAATCAGCCCTGTACAGGGAGGATGCCCGGGGGCATTGGACATCGTGGATTGGCGGCGCTAATCTATGCCCCCATGATCGGCAAGACCCTGACCAAGATTTTCGGCAGCAAGAACGACCGCGAGCTGAAACGCATCCAACCACTGGTGGAGCGCATCAACCAGTTTGAGGAGCGGGCCCGGGCTGCGTCTGACGCGGAATTGGTCGGCCGAACCGCCGAGTTCAAGGGACGGCTGGAAAACGGCGAGTCGCTGGACGAGCTGCTGCCCGAGGCGTTTGCCACGGTGCGCGATGCTGCGCGGCGCACTCTGGGCCAGCGTCCGTTCGACGTGCAGTTGATCGGCGGCATCGCCCTGCACGAGGGCAAGATCGCCGAGATGATAACCGGCGAGGGCAAGACCTTGGCCGCGACCATGCCGATCTACCTCAACGCCCTCACCGACCGCGGCGTACATCTGGTCACGGTCAACGACTACCTGGCCAGACGCGACGCCGAATGGATGGGCACGATCTACCGCTTCCTCGGGCTCGACGTGGGGTACGTCGTCCACGGCATGGACGAGGGGGATCGCCAAAAGGCCTATCGCGCCGACGTGACCTACGGCCAGAACAACGAGTTCGGTTTCGACTACCTGCGCGACAACATGAAGCACGACCCGTCGCAGTGGGCGCAGCGCGATCTGCACTACGCGATCGTCGACGAGGTCGATTCGATTTTGGTCGATGAGGCGCGCACGCCGTTGATCATCTCCGGACCCACCGACGACTCGCCCGACGAGTACTACCGCGTGGACAAGGTGGCCAAGCTGCTCAAAGCCGAAGAGCACTACACCGTCGACGAGAAGGCGCGTAGCGCGATGCTCACCGACGAGGGGATCAGCTTTGTCGAGGAACGGCTGGCGCTGGAAAACATCTACGACCCGGGCAGCGCCCATCTGCTGCACATGATCGAGCAGTCGCTCAAGGCCTACAGCGTGTTCGAGCGCGACGTGCACTACGTGGTCAAGCAGGGCAAGGTGATCATCGTCGACGAGTTCACCGGCCGGATGATGGACGGCCGCCGCTTCTCCGACCGCCTGCACCAGGCGCTCGAGGCCAAGGAGGGCGTGCCGATCGAGTCGGAGAACCAGACCCTGGCCACGGTTACTTTCCAGAACTACTTCCGCATGTACGACAAGCTCGCCGGGATGACCGGCACCGCCGACACCGAGGCCGTCGAGTTTAAGAAGATCTACGACCTAGACGTGCTGGTGATCCCCAGCAACGTGCCGATGATCCGCGACGACCGCTCCGACATGGTCTATAAGACCGAGAAGGCCAAGTTCAAGGCGGTGATCGAGGATATCGTCGACTGCCACGAGCGCGGTCAGCCGGTGCTGGTCGGCACGGTGAGCATCGAGAAGAGCGAGCGGCTGAGCAAACTGCTCAAGGTGCGGCGCATCCCGCACCACGTGCTCAACGCCAAGCAGCATGAGCGCGAGGCCGAGATCGTGACCCAGGCCGGACGATTCGGCGCGGTGACGATCTCGACCAACATGGCCGGCCGCGGCACCGACATCAAGCTCGGCGGCAATCCCGAGGGCATTGCGCTGCTCAAGGCCGACCCCGACGAGGCGCCCGAGGAATACGCCCAGGCCCTGGCCGAAGCCCAGACCGCCAGCGCCGAGGAGAAGAAGAAGGTTATCCAGTCCGACGGTCTGCACATTTTGGGCACCGAGCGTCACGAGAGTCGCCGGATCGACAACCAGCTGCGTGGCCGCTCGGGACGCCAGGGCGATCCGGGCTCCAGCCGCTTCTACCTCAGCCTCGAGGACGACCTGATGCGGATCTTCGGTGCGGACCGCATGCCGCAGCTTGCGCTGAACCAGATCCCGGACGATATGCCGATCGAAAGCAACATGGTCAGCAAGATGATCGAGGGCGCCCAGCGCAAGGTCGAGGGGCACCATTTCGACATCCGCAAGCATTTGCTCGAATACGACGACGTGATGAACATGCAACGCGAGGTGGTCTACGGCAAACGCCGCGAGGTGCTGACCTCCGACAACCTCGACGACGAGGGTCTGCGGCTGCTGCGCGGCGCGGCCCAGCGGCTGACCGCCGAGCACGCCGGGCCCAAGCAGTTCCCCGAAGATTGGGACCGCGCGGGGCTTAGCGACGAACTAAAACGGCGATTCGGCTGCGAGCTGGTCTGCGACGAGGATACCTGGTCCTCGCTGACCTACGAGGGACTCGAGGAGATGGTCCATCAGACCACGGTGGAGTCCCTTGAGCGCAAGGCCGAGGAGTACGGCCCCAAGACGATGCTCAGACTCGAACGCCTGGTGCTGCTCTCGGTGATCGACCGCCACTGGAAACAGTTCCTGCGCTCGATGGACGACCTCAAGGGCGGCATCGGCCTGGTGGGCTACGCCCAGCGCAATCCGCTGAGCGAGTTCAAGCGCGAGGGCTACGACATGTTCGAAAACATGATGGAGCGCGTGGACGACGACGCGGCCGCCGCGCTGTTGACCGTCCGGATGCGCACTCCCGAGGAGGTCGAGGCCGATCGCGCCAGGCAGCGACGCCGGACGCCGATCAATTTCAGCCGCGACATGCTGCCGGGCATGCCTATGCCCCAGGCCATGAACGCAGCCGATCAGGCGCGTCCCCAGTCCGAACCGCAACAGGAGCGGCAGCAGACGGTGCGGCGCGCCACGCCCAAAGTTGGAAGAAACGACCCCTGCCCCTGCGGCTCGGGCAAAAAATATAAAAAGTGCTGTGGAGCATAAGCATATGGACATCATCGCATCAGCACGTGCCGCCGGCCTCGAGAGCCTGACCGAGCACGACGCCAAGAAATTGATCAAAGCCTACGACGTCCCGATCACACCCGAACAAGTGGTCCAGGACGCTGACGCGGCCCTGGCCGCGGCCCAACAGATCGGCTATCCGGTGGCGCTCAAGGCCACGGGGGCCAAGCTGTTGCACAAGACCGAGCACAAGGCGATCCGCCTGGGGATCGACGACGACGACGAGCTGCGGCAGGCGGCCGACGAGCTGCTGGCCGCTGATATCCCCGGCCGCGAGGGGCTGCTGGTGCAAAAGATGATCGGCGAGGGCCGCGAGCTGCTGGTCGGCATGACCCGCGATCCGCAGTTCGGGCCGGTTGTGGCCTTCGGCCTGGGCGGCGTGTTCACCGAGATCCTCAAGGACGTGGCGTTGCGCGTCGCGCCGCTGGACAAGGTCGACGCCCTGGAGATGATCGACCAGATCCGCGGTCGCAAGATCCTCGACGAGTTCCGCGGCATGCCCGCGGTGGACCGCGATCGGCTGGCGCAGATCCTGATCAACGTCGGCACCCTGGCCCTAGAGCTGCCCGATGTGGCCGAGCTCGACATCAATCCGCTGATGATCGGCCCCGAGGGCCCGCTGGCCGTCGACGCCCTGGTACGGCTCACGCCCCAAGCGACTGACGAATAATGGACTCGCCGATCAGACGCATCCTGCATCCGCAGGCCGTGGCATTCGTCGGCGCGAACAACAACGTCACCACCATGGGCACGGCCCAGATGGGGAACATCGTCGACGGTGGTTTCCCCGGTCGGCTGTACCCGATCCACCCGCGGCTGGACCAGGTGCTGGGGGTCAAGGCCTACCGCTCCCTGGACGAGCTGCCCGAGGTTCCGGATCTGCTGGTGCTGGTGGTGCGCAACGAGCAGGTGATCGAGCTGCTCGACCAGGCGGGACGCCTGGGAACCAAGCACGCGGTGGTGATCTCCGGCGGATTCGCCGAGGGCGACGATGCGGGCCAGGAGCTGCAGCGCAAGCTGATCAGCGTGATCCGCAGCCACGGCATCCGCATGATCGGGCCCAACTGCATCGGCGTGCTCGAAACGCGCCACCCGTTCAACTTCACCTACTTCCCCTACAACGTGCAGCCCGGGCTCGTGGGCCTGGCCAGCCACTCGGGGACCTACCTCACGCACTCTTTCCCGCTGCTGCGGCGCCTCGACGTCGGGCTCAGCGCCGGGCTGAGCCTGGGCAACGAGGCTGACCTGGACATGGTCGACGCCCTGGAATATTTCGAGCACGACCCGCACACCAAGGCCGTGGCGCTCTACATCGAGGGCTTCCGCCGCGGACGCGCGTTCCTCAAGGCCGCGCGCCGTTTGGCGCTGAAAAAGCCGGTGGTCGCAATGTACGTCGGCGGCACGCCCAGCGGCCAAAGCGCGGCCGTGGGGCACACTGCCGCAATCACCTCCGATGACCTGCTTATCGACAACATGTTCCGCCAAGCCGGGATCATCCGCGCCCGCGGCCCCGAGGAACTGTACGAGGTCGCCAATTGCCTGGCGCTGATGCCGCCGATGGCCGGGCCGAACATCGGGATCATCACCAACTCCGGCGGGCCCGCGGTCACGGCTGCGGACGAGGCCTGGCGTTGGGGACTGCGCGTGCCGCGTCTCTCCGAGTCGACGATGATCCAGCTGCGCAAGCACATGCCGCAAACCGCGGTGCTGAAAAACCCGGTGGACCTGACGTTCACCGACCGCCACGAACTGCTGCTGGGCCTGCTGCCCGAGCTGCTGCTGGCCGACCCCTTGATCGACGGCCTGCTGATCTACGGCGTGTTCAGCGTCGACTTCTTCGCCACCAGCGCCTCGATTAAAAAACTGGTGCCCGCCGATGTGATCGAAGGGCTGTGGACCGGTCAATCCGAGCTGATCGATAATCTGCGCCGCACAATCGACAGCAACGGCAAGCCGGTGGTCGGCGTGACCATGCTCGACCGCTCGGACCGCGCGATCCGCGCACTGATCGACAAGGACCTGCCGTTCTTCTCCAGCCCCGAACGCGCGGTGCGCGCCTTGGCCGCACTGTATAGCGTTCACCGCTGGCGCGCGCTAAGATCTGGGGCGTGATTCAGCTCTTACACGCCTCCAAGCACTATGGCCCGCGCACGGCAGCCCTGGACGACGTGTCGTTTCACGTACACAAAGGCGAGTTCTGCTGCCTGACCGGCCCCTCGGGCGCGGGCAAGACCACGCTGCTTAAGTTACTCTACGCCGCACAGCAGCCCAGCTCGGGCCAGGTGCTGGTGGGCGGCCGCAACATCTCCAAGCTGCGCTCCTCGTCGATCCCGTTTCTGCGACGCAACCTCGGAATTGTGTTCCAGGACTTCAAACTGATCTCCTCGCGCTCGGTGTTCGACAACATCGCCCTGGGGCTCGAGGTGCTGAGCATACCGCGCGAGCGAATCGAACGTCAGGTGCGCCAGGTGATGGCCCTGGTCGGGATCCAGGCCAAGGAGCGCGCACTGCCCGCGGAACTCAGCGGCGGCGAACAGCAGCGCGTGGCCGTGGCCCGCGCGCTGGTGATCGACCCGACGATCCTGCTCGCGGACGAGCCCACGGGCAACCTCGATCCGGACTACGCCGCACAAATCATGGAGCTGATCCACAAGGCCAATTTACGCGGCACCACCGTGCTGCTGGCAACCCACGACCGCTCGTTGATCGAGAGCTATCCGCGGCGGACCCTGACCCTCGAGCGCGGCAAGCTGCGCCTGGACTCGGCCTTGCGGGGCGCACGCTGATGGCGATGCTGCGCATCCTGCTGAGCAGGGCGCTGGCCAACATCCGCTCGCGTCCCGGGCTGAACCTCTCGTCCGCGGCGGTGATCGCCGTGGGCCTGGTGCTGCTCGGATCGTTCTGGATCGCCGTGTCGAACATGCGCAGCCTGGCTGGCGGCTGGATCGAACAGGTCGACCTGATCTGCTTCATGCGCGACGACGCGGACCCGGACATGGTGCTCGGGCTTTACGACGAGGTCTCCAGCTGGCCCGAGGTCAAGAGCGTGGACTACGTCACCAAGCAGCAGGCCCTGGACGACCTGCGCCGCCGTCTGGGCGACTACGTGACGTTTCTCGACGATCTGGACGAAAACCCGCTGAGCGACCTGCTGGAAATCGAGACCGGCGATCTCGAGCCGGAATTAATCGCGCAGCTCGAACAGCGACTCTATCAGCGACCGATCGTCGACGAGGTCTATCGCGGCGGCGACTGGATCGGCAGGCTGGAGCGCGTGCTGGGCTGGATCACCGCCGCGGGCACGATCGTCGGACTGTTCCTGGCCCTGGCCGTGGCGTTGATCGGCGCGAACACGATCAAGCTTACGCTCAGCGCCCGGCGCGACGAGATCGAGATCGCACTGCTGGTGGGCGCCACGCGCGCCTTTGTGCTGGTGCCGTTCTACATCGAGGGCGCACTGCTTGGATTGATCGGCGGAGTTGTGGCGGCCGCAACGCTGCTGCCGCTGTCGAGTTGGGTCGTGATCAGAATCGGATTGCAGCCCAGCTTCTGGCTCGGCGGCGCGCAGCTCGAGGCCCTGGGAGCGGGACGCGGCGCGCTGATCGTGGCCGCCGGAGTGGCCCTGGGGCTACTGGGCGCGCTGATCTCTCTGGTCCGCGCCGAACGCTTCCTCCCCCGCCGCTAGCGGCTTTGAGGCGGGGAAAATATTGAATCGATAAATTATAAGCCGACTGCCGAAACGACCTACTCCGCCTGTTCGTATATGACACCCAGGATTAGCCTTGCCGACTGTAACGATGGAATCATGCTAAATCCGTCTTGATCTTCTTCTGTGACAATCAGCTTGGATTCGCCATGTACACCGATCGGCTCAAAGAACCGCACATGACTTGCCCCAGAAAGCGTGTTCCCGATGCGCTTTAAATAATTGCCTTCCGATGTGCTGATCGCAACGATGCGGCCTTTGAGATCTGCCAGTTGATCCGGTGAAACCACCTTTCCTCCGAGCAACCATTGTCCGTCTAATGCCAATGGTGAGGCGCTGTCTCCAGAAACTCGAAAAACCAGATCCACACGCTCCAAAATAGGTGAATACTCCTCTAACACTGCTTCTCCACGCAACTGAAAGGAAGTCGGTTGGTCATCGAATAGTATTCCTACAACCGGGAGCAACCGCACTTCCGCTGTCGGAAGGAGCAAGGATGGCAGACGTTTGCGAGGATCTATAGCCTCTGATGTCAACGATACGATCTCGGGCCGACTATCCTGCCTTGCTAACCGTCTAGCATAAATACTATCTCTGTGTAGTGCAATTACCAACGAATCATCTGCTTGCCTTGCGTTATCTGCGCAATCTACGATCGCCTTACAGCCCCTCGCTCCGGCGAATCCGAAGTTATGCGTATTAATATTGTAGACGGCATGGTGATCAAAGGCTTCGAAAGAAAACTCATCACCATTAATAGTCTCATCAGGAATTAGTTCTTGCCCCATAAATGCTGCCAAATCCGAGACTATTGGCACTCTACTTGAGGGAACCCGGACAGGCGTTGGTCCGGAGGGCTGATTTAGAGCAGCAAGGGGTGGATCCCGCAGCATCCATAATTCGCATTGCTCATGTGCCCGATCCACATTACGGTGAACTCGTTTGCACGTTGTTAATATTGTAAAGACATCATTAAATGTGATGGTTTCATTTCTTCCGTGGTGACTTTCATTCATAAGGTCTAGAAATTCACTCCCGCTTGTTAAGGCTTGATCACCAACTAGAATTGTAAAAACCTGTAGATTGAATGGTTCGATGCCGCTTTTTATACGTGAACGAATTGCATCAATCGAATTAGACAAAGATGGACGAGACGGCAACCTCACATATGTACTAGTGAACATATCCGTAAGTTGGTTCTCTAAAAATATACGAAGACAATTCAAGTACTTTTGGGCTGGTTTGTCTTTATTTTTGTTCTCTGGATTTTCAAAAGCTCGCAGCTTGGATTTCACGTCCTCCAATGTTAATCCCAAACTAAGGCAGGAACGAACCCGATTCAAAGGGTGTATGCAGCGGTGATCAACGCAATCCCGGCCGGCCTTAGACTTAATATCCCATGCAAAGTTGTTATTATTCGTAGTCACTACAATTTGTGATTCCTTTTCAACTAAAGTTGCAATGGTTCTTGCCACCCTACGACGATTATGCGGATCAAAAAGTTCCTGAAGCTCGTCCAGTAAAAGAAGCGATAGCCCCCCTCGTTTTTCTAATAAATGTTCTCGAAAGGCTAGAAGAAAAGCCAATAGCGTTGCTCGAAGATCCGACGAGTTGCACACGTGCTCACCTAAAGCATAAGACCCCTCAGATTCCACGCTTACTGCTAGTGCCCCTTTAGCGCTTACACTTGTTTTGGCCAGACATGGTGCGCCTCTAATCGCAGGAAGAAACAGCGCCTTTTTCCATATACGCGTTTGCTCGTCCAGGGTTGACAATAGTGATTGAATCGTACCCTCTACCAACTCGCGTAAGCCTGTTAGTTCCTCGACTGCGATAGCAGCTCTGCGGTAGCGTTCTTTTAGCTGGACAATGCTCTTGCGATCTTCCCACGTGCGTCTTAATTCATCGACATCACGGATGCACTCTTTAAGCGGTTCCGCGTGCTTGACCATCTCGTTAAGTTTCTGCAATTGGCCCAGCAGAAAGCCCGGACTTGTCTCAGCATCTGGGCCATCGGACAACACGAAATGACCAATGGTTTTATTCCACACATCCGAGACAGCCAGAGTATTCGCCATGCCCCATTGTGCAAAGGCTACGGCCTTGCGAATCCGGTCAATCAAGTCGCTCAACTCACTAAAGGGTGTGGCAATGGGTTCGTGTAGTACGCTACGAGGCGGGTCATTGTATCTTGGAAGTCCGGACAAGGATGTCGTTAGGAACTGCTCCGTTGGTGCTCTAAGAGAAGCCAGGATGCCACCGAAAACCGGCCCCTGGAAAAGCTCATCGACAATGCCAGTCCTAATTAAATCAGCAGGTTGGCCGGGAAGATCACGATTGATCTCTTGAACAAGTAAATTGGGCAGCTCGCTTCGGAGTTTGTTTATCGCAGCTTGTTCCCAACGCTTTGGGGACGTCTCCGGAAATTTCTCGGTGCCATCCAGCGACCGGCAAAGATGGTCCGTAATGTCGCGGCCGGTTATCGAATCTATCTTATCCATCAACGCTGTACCGCAAACCGGACATTTATCGGTTCGTCGACGCTCTTCTGGGATATCCTCCATCCAGGCTGCCAGCTTTGCATAGAGGCGCAATCGCTCGGCCTCTTCTACGCGCACAGAGAGCTCAACCAACCGATTGGCGTCCCGCACCAATTCGTCGAGAATGCTCTTTGCTGATGAAAGATCGTCCTCAGTTAGAGTGCTCAGATCAAGCAGTCGACGCATGCTTGCAAGGTGTTGAACGTCCAAGGATCCGATCGCTGGGCCCACTTCATCAGCAAGGCGTCGTCGCGATTCAGCATTAGCTGGGTCGAACGAGTCAGTGAGAATATCCTGTGCAGCGTGGTACGCCACCATTTCTAGTTCTTGGAAGCGGGACTTAAGCGCGACGAGTCGTGCCATCGTGGTCTCTTCGTCCCCGGGCATTGGTATTTCCAACCCAGGACTTATTGCTGGATTATCCTGGGTGCGTTTTTCAAGACGCGATCGCTGATCAGAGAAAGCCCTATCCTTATCAGCAATTCTTGAATCGGCTTCATTGGATAATTTACCAGTAAACCTAACACGCGCACGCCGAGCGTGGTCCGTTAAATCGAGAAGAGGGCTCAACCCCGTTAGTTCGGCTACTGATTCGCCCAAATCGCAAGACTTCCCAAGGTGGATGTATGGGATAAGCCCCGGCATAGCAGTCCCAATGTTGAGCGACATCTGGTCGATGCCCAGATCCTCAATCCCGCTAGTAACAACCTGCACCCGGCCTGCGCTGTTCTGCTTATAGGCGCGGCGTACTACAATCTTTTTCCCGTTTTGCCTCCCAAACGTGAGCTCAACCGATGTATCGAGGCAAATCGGCTCTTGTGATTTCTCTTGAAGAACCTCTGCCGATGGCATTGGCGTTATTGGTCGGACTTCACACTTAATAGCGTCATCGGAGGTCGATGTAACAGAGTTTTCCAGGCTGACCAGCATGCGCTTATCATCAACCGACTCTGGTTCTCGTTGTGATCGGAATACTTTGCCCGTTAACGCCCAGCAGATGGCTGATAGGATTGAAGTTTTCCCTGAACCATTACTACCTTCGATTAAGAGGACCTGCCGGTTGGGATCAAATTCAAATTCGAAATCTTTAGGTGGTTCATTTGGTTTGCCGTAACGGTGAATGCCAGCGAACCGATGCGCCTTCACGGAGAGCAAACGAAATATTGGGCCCTTCGTCCGAGACGGTGCTTCTGGCAAAGGTGGGAGCGTAGGAGGCTGTAGATCGATTGAATCGGCCAGGTCCTTGGCGATATCACTATTGATGTTGCCTGACCAATTCTGGGGGTGCGTTCGATACCAATCGAGTACTGCCCGCGCGGCAGGCGAATTGAGCTGGAAGTCCTGACCGTATTCGTCGGTTATAGCCCGGCCGCTTACTAACTCGTCGAGCAAGGATTCTATCGAATGTCTTGTGATCGAAGTTGGACTAGACATCAAAATCTCCGAACGATTTTTTATCGCACTTCGGAGTCGTTTTCGCTAAATAGCTACGACGGACGGCAGAACAATCATAAGGATGATCACATTATGCAGCGACGGAAAAGAAAAAGCACGGAAAAATTATAGGAAATCTCCCCTAAAAATTGCAACAGAGTTAAGCAGTGTTTTATTTAAATCGCCGCATCAGAGTCGCAGCTCGAAGCCGCGGTCAATCGCTGGGGTCCAGCGGCAGGTCCATGATAAAGCGTGTACGAGCCGGGCACGCTTTGCACCGTCAGCCATCTCTACAAGCGTTCTCAGCGGCATTCGCCCGGGCACTGGAGCACCACGTAGCCGCTGTCAAAGGAGTATTCGAACCAAGTCAGACTGCTGGTCCAGGGCGGATCGACCCGCCACTTGACCTGCCAGCCGCGGTCGAGCAGCAGTTGTTGCTCGTCGGCCAAGTCGATCAGCAGATCAGCTCCCTGCGGCGAATCCTGTACGGTCCAGCCCGGAGGCAGCAGCGGTGCGCCGTGTTCGGGTGAGAACTCGAAATAAACCCGATGGGGCCCGGGGTCAACGTCCCCGATTGCGGCTAACTTGTAGCGCGCGTTGTGCATCAAATTGCAATCCACGCTCAGACCGACCAGCAGGATGTAACAGCAGACCAGGATCACCACGGCTAGGCGCAGCGGCCGCGTAATGCGCGTCGTGCGTTGAATGCGCAACAAGCCCGCACCTGCGGGCACGGCCAGGGCCAGGCCCAAGGGAATCAGGTCGTAGGATTCGATCACCCGCTTGACGCCGATGGTCCAGGGCACGGCGAACATCAACAGCAGCGAGCCGACCAGCGCCACGGCCAACGGCAGCAGGCGCAGCCCCCAACCCGGACGGCGACGTCCGACCAGCCCGACCAGCACCAACAGCAACGCCCCGGGAAACAGCACCTGGCCGCCGAGGATCAGCACGTTGGTGACCTGGCTGGTGTAGTACTCCAGCACAGTACTCTGATACAGGGTGCGGCCGGGCATGGTGGTGTTCAGGTCGGGGCTGGTGTAGCGCGCGAGGCGCAGCATGAAGTGTTGCCAATCGGTGGCGCCGGCCAGTAGGTAGAGTCCCGCGGCGGCCAGGCCGTAGAGCAGCACGCCGAGCAGCAGCCAGGTCGCTGTGGACCAACGCCGCTGTTCGCGGCCGACGTAGAATCCCGCAGCGAGCAGCGGCAACGCCGCCGCGTAGCCGAAGAATGTCTCCTTGGTGCCCAGCAGCAGCCCGGCGCAGACTCCAGCGAGCAGCCACAGCAGCGGGTGGCGGTATCTACCGATCAGTGCAGCGGCGAGCAGCAGGGCCATTGTCCAGAACACGGCCTGGGAATTGACCGACTCGGTTTTAGACCAAAAGATCAGGCCCTCGGCGCAGGCCCCAAGCAGTCCGGCGAAAAGCGCCACGGCCCGGCCGTGGGTCAGCGCCGCAATGGCGATCAGCAACGCCACGCTCAACGCGCCGAGCAGGCTGTTGAACAACCGCTGGGCCACGATCCAATTCCAGTGCCCCGGCCGGTCGGCTCCTAACAAACGCTCGCCCACACGACAGACGTGTCCGGCGATCACCTGGGGCAGCGGGCCGTAGTCGCTGTCGAGTGCTCCCTGCTCCAGGTAGTTCCCCATTTTCAGCGGGTGCGGCATCCAGCTTGGATCGCCGGGCACGCCGTAGTCGATTCCGTAGAGGTTCAGCCCCAGGCTGAGCAACACACAGCAGACGGCGAGCAGCAGGAAACGGCGGCGACCCATACTATTGGACCTGTTGCGTCCCGGATTGCAGCTCAGGGCATTCGCGCCGCCGCTCCATCACCAGGTAACTGATGTTGTAGTTGGGGAACAGGAATCCCAACAGGGAAGGAGTGTCCAGCCGCTGCATCGGGCACCACTGCTCGTCCCCGGAATCCTCGATCGGGAACGGTAGTCGAAGCAGGGATTCTTGCTTGTTGTAGCTATTCAGCTCAACCACCAGCATATCCGCCTGATTGACGTCCTCCACCCGCGACCAATGCTTTGGCAAAGCGGGCTCGCGGTTTTCCCGCTGCACCGCAAAAATTACACTGTGCCGCCGGTCGTCGTCCCGACCGAGCTCCAGCAGATCGTAGCGCGGATTGTAAATCATGTTCAGATTGACCAGCAGACCAAACAGCAGGATCAGGGTATATACCGCCCCGATCCCGGTCCTGGCTGCCCACACGGGCAAACGCCGCCAACCAAAGACCGTGGAAATTCCCAGGGCCACCAACGGCGATAGACACAGCGCCAACGGCAGTACGTCTTGGGGCAGGTTATCGCGCCACAGCAGCAGAATCGACATCAACCAGGTCGTGACGTATGCCAGCAACAACGGCGTCCAGCGTCCGAAGCTCGATCCGCGAATCGAAGCCGCCAGGCCGATTAGGCCGAAGAAATATGAAAATGGGTTGAAAAACAGGCCGCTCAACGCTGTCAGCGGCACTACGAACAGCCAGGTCAACATCTTTTGGCCGATTACTCCCAGCAACTCCAACAGATTCATCACCGGCGCGGGCTCGGACCCCTGTATCGGGCCTAGATAGTGCGAAATACGGACATTGAGCAGCTCGGGTTCCGAGAAGGTGAATTTAAAATAGATCACTACGGCCAGCGCGACGTAGAGCACGGACCACGGCAGACCCTGAAACACGATTCTGCTCAGCGGCCAGTCGTGCCTCCAGCAATTCAGAATATAGACGACGGGGAGTGCGGCAAGTATCCCCCAGTAGGTCTCCTTGGCCGAGATCGTCAGCCCGGCGAGCACCCCACACACGATCCACAACAAGGCCTGAGGGCGCGAGCTCCGCAGCAGATGCACCGCGGCCAGGATCGTCAACATCAACAGCAGCGTCACCAGCGGGTTAACCGATTCGCTCTTGGCCCAGAAAACCACCGCCGGCGCACAGGCACAAATAAATCCGGATTGCAGAGCCACGAGCCTGCTGTGGGTGATCAGAGTGATCAGCATCAGAACCAACACACAGGCAGTGCAGAACAGGATGTTCATCGCGCGAAGGGCAATGATCCAATTCCATTCCCTATATTCCGGATCGTGTACCACGGAGTCGGCGATAAAGCAGGCCAGACGCGCCACGCTGAAGCACAATGGCCCGTAGTGATCCTGGATTGTCAGGCCGTAATTCTCCACGTCGAAAAGCCGGATCGGATTGGCGGTCCACGAGGGCTGGCCGGGCACTCCGAAGTCCATGGCCAGCGAGTTCAGCCCCAAGCTCAACAGCAAAATCAATACTACCGACAGCGCCAAATGGTCGATAAAAAACTTCATCGCAGCGCACCGTCCGCGGGGCGATTTCCACTTTGACCATCAACCGGGGGAACGGCGATATCACCCTGGACGCCTCTGTTCTTGGGCTCCATTATCCAATACGCGATGTTGTAGTTGGGCTCGGGAAGGCGTAGCGGCAAATAGGTGTCGATCTGGTGCGTGATCTCCCAATCGAAAAACAGCGCGCGCGGCTCAAGCAACTCCTCGCGCTGATAGGTCACCAACAAGTCTGCTGATCGCAGGTCCTTAACCTCGGTCCAGTGCTCGGGCAACGCCGGAAAGTCCACATCCCGAAGCTGATGATAGTAGACCTTGCGTGGCTGCGGATCGTCCTGTCCAAGCTCGAGCAGGTCGTAGCGCGGGTTGTAGATCATGTTCAGATCGATCAGCAGGCCGAAGGCCACGATGATAATCCACAGCGCAGCCACTCCCATCTTGCGCACGCCCCGCGGCAGCAATCGGGTATTGCTGAAACGCTCGATGCCGATGGCCACGAGCGGCGTATAGGCCAATGACAGAAACAGCGAGTCTTGGGCATGCAGCTCACGGTAGGTGATCGAGGCCTCCAGCAGCCAGATCGTCAGCAGGGCGATCAGCAGCGGCCCATAACTACGCTCGCCGAACCGGCCGCGCGCCCGCACCAGCCCGACGATCAACAGCGGCATGACCAAAAGAAAAACGAACAGCCCCTGGGAGGCGCCGAACGTCACCTGGATCAACGCCCACACCAGATGCCACAACAGACCGAGCACGACCATCGGCAGCCCGACTTGCGGCGCAATCAACTCGGTCTTGAGCGTGTAGTTGTGCACCCGCGTGGCGAACAGCTCCGGGTCCAGGGCGGTGATCGCCGCGTAAAGCGCCACGGCCACGAGCCCGAAGAGCAGCGAACGGCCGATCCAACTTCGCCATTGGACACCCTGCCCAATGCGAATTTCGTAAAACAGTGCAACTGCGGGCAGGGCCAATCCCACGCCCCAAAACGCTTCCTTGGTGGCCACCGTGGCTCCGGCGAACAGCCCGGCAAACAACCACCAGCGCAGCATCCGCCGTTGCAGGGCCAGAGTGCCGCACAGCAGAAACAGCATCGCCCAGAACAGAACCTGGGGATTGGCCGATTCGGTCTTGGACCAAAATACCAACACGGGCGAACAGGCTCCGATAATCCCTGCTTTAAGCGCGATCGAACGATTAGTGGTGAGCCGCGTCAGCACAATCAAGATCAATACGCAGGCGCTGCACAGCAGCACGTGCAGCGTGCGCTGGGCGATCAGCCAGCGCCAGCCCGTGGGATCAGGCCGTCCCGCGATCAGGTCGGAAACCCGGCAGGCGGCAATGGAAACGCGATAGACCGCCGGGCCGTACCACTCCCAGATGTACGTGCCGTTCTCGATCACCGTGTCCACGCGGATCGAGTTGGAGGTCCAGCTGATCATCCCCGGCACGCCGAAACCGATGCCGAGAAAATTGAGCGCCAGGCTCAGCAGTACGATCAACGCCGCTGCAAGCCAAAAACGCCCGGCAGTAGTGGACCCAAGCTTCGTCATGTCCGTCGAATATTAGCAGTCCGGATCGCACAATACGATGTTCGAGCACGGCTGATCGTTGCCGCCGAGGTCCAACTTGATTAACCTGGATGCGTTGCACGGCAGTCCGTATACGAGCTATAGACAATGGCGCTTAAAGCGGAAAAACCACGACCCGGGAGATGTAGATGAGCCGACTTGTTACGCTGTTGGCCGCGGCGCTGATCGCCCTAACCCTGTGCGCCTGCGACGACGGGGCGGACGACGGCGATCAGCTTCTGGAGCTTGACGACCTGGCCGCCGTAGCCCTGGTCGCGCCGCAGTCGGGCGACGGTGTGCTGCAAAGCGCGCTGGACGACGCGCTGCTGCTGCTCTCCGAAAGTCTGGCCGACAATGCGTCCCTATCCGATTCACTGCCCGCTGCCGACGGCTCGCGGCTGTGCGTGCTGATCGGCGAGCGCGCCGTTGATTTCGGCGTGTTCCGCCAAGACGAGATCGACGGCCTGAACCCCCAGGGATTCAGACTGCGCTCGGCAAATGTCGATGGCCGCCAGGTTGTGGGCGTGGCCGGTCCAACGTCGATCGGCACAGCCTACGGGCTCTACGAATTACTCGAACGCATCGGACTCAGATTTTTCCATCCCGAGCAATCGTACGTGCCGCCGGTCGATCTGCTCGCATGGCCGCCAACGTTGGACGAACAGCAATCGCCGAGCATGGAGCGCCGCGGTTTTCACATCCACACCATGCACCCGATCGAGGCGATCAGCTTCCTGCTTGGCACGGACGAGGCCGACCTGCCCTACGCCTTTCGCTGGATCGACTGGTGCGTGCGCAACAAGATCAACTACGTGCAGTGGGAACTGCTGCGCACCGTGGATTTCGATAACTGGCTGCCCCTGGCCGCACAGATCGCGGAGTACGCGCACCTGCGCGGCGTGAAGATCGGCATTGTCGTCGGCTTCGTGTTCAGCCAGCAGAAGTCGTACATGATCGTGCCGCGACCGCGGGAGCTGTGCGCGGATGAACTGCGTTCCAACATCGACGAGCTGATGCAGGTCCCCTGGGACCACATCAACATCGAGATGGGCGGCTCGGAGTTCGTCGAGGCCGACGACGAGTTGACCGTGGCCTGGATGGACCTCACTGCCGAGTATCTGGCGCAGCGCTGGCCCGGGACCGACGCCTCGGTCAAGGTCCACTGCAGCACCGGCCAGACCGCGGAGCACTACGGCGACATCAACTTCAACTTCCTCGCCAAGTTCGCCGACCCGCGCATGGGCGTCTACCCGCACACCGTGATGTTCTACGACCTCGAGGGCAAGGCCGATGTCTACGGCAACCAAGACTTCCTCTACATGCGCGACTTCCTGATCGAGACGATCGGCCAGCGGCCGGTCTACTACTACCCGGAAACCGCCTACTGGTGCACCTTTGACATCGACGTGCCGCTGTTCATGCCGCTCTACCTCTACACCCGTTGGAAAGATACGGTGCTGATCGCCGGGGCCAAGATCGACGGCCAGGTCGTTTTCACTACGGGCCACGAGTGGGGCTACTGGCTGCAGGACTGGGCCCTGGCGCGCTTTTCCTGGGACGCAAGCTTGGACTGGACCGACCCGCTGGTCGATTTGGGACAGATCTTCGGAACCCAGGCCGGAGTCGAGGTCGGTCAGGTGCTCACCGAGCTGATCAGCTATCAGCAGAGCACGCTGATCGACCGCGGGCTGATTCCCTACATCGCAGCCGAGGACGCCCTGGACGAACTGGGCTGGCTGGTCGGCATCCTGACCCATCCCAAACCGATCACCTTCCAAGAGCTGTACAACGCCGACCGGACGCAGCTCGCGGGATTTGAGCAGCAGATCCTCCCCGCCCTGATCGAGATGGCGCTGAGCTACGAGGCTTGGACCGAGCGGCTGGTGCAGCTGCGTACGCAAGTTCCCGAGCAGACCCTGCCCTGGCTGGAGGAGCTGATCGATTCGGTGCGGATCAACGCCTTGCGTTGCGCTCACAGCTACCGGCTCTACGCCGGCGTTTGCCAGATGCGCGGCGCGGAACTCGGGCTGGCCGACCACAGCGCCGATCAGGCCTACGTACACTTCGCCGAGGCCCGCGACGACATCAAATGGCAGGCCGCCGGTGTGGTGCGCAAACGCGAGGCCGCCTACCGCTACCCCTTCGAGTGGTCCAGCGGATGGGACGAGCCGGGCAACGTCACCAGCTATCCGTTCCGCTACATCTGGACCGTGCATCACGTGATCTTCTACACGCGGCGCGAGGCCCAGGCCATCGAACGCAACTTCGACCCGCTGTACATGAACTTCCACAGCCTGCTCCAGGAGATAATCTGAGAGCGAGCGGCGGAGCGTACCTATGGAGGTGAGATGCCGATTATTGCCAGGCTGACCAACTTCTTTCGACGGCTCTCCCTGAGCCTGCGGATCCAGCTCGACCAACGCTATCTGAGCGTGCGCCGGCCCAACACCGTCTGGCTGCCTTTGCGTGGCTCGCTGCCCGAGCACGAGATATTCCGTGCAGGGACGCTGGGGCTGCTGCCGCGACGGCGCACCCTGCTACGGCTGCTCAGCGCGCTGGCGAGCCTGGCCGACCAGAGCCGCGTTACCACTGTAGTGCTGACCATCGGCCGCCTGGGAGGCGGCCTGGCGCGGGTGCAAAACCTTGCGGACAACGTGCGCCGGATTCGCGAGAACAAGATCAAAGTCATCGCGCTGCTCGAGCACGGCGCGTCGATGCGCGAGTACCTGATCGCCTTGCAAGCCGACGAGATCGTGCTGCCGCCGGCCCAGACCCTCGAGCTTGTCGGCCTGCGCTCGGAATACCTGCTGGCGCGCGGACTGCTGGACAAGTTGGCCGTGGAGCCCGAGGTGCTTGCCGTGGGCAAGTACAAAAGCGCGGGCGAGATGCTCGAGCGCACGCAGCTCAGCGACGAGGCGCGCGAGATGGCCGAGCAACTGGTGGACGATACCTACGACGTGCTGTGTCGCACATTAGCTGAGCGCCGCGGGATCGACCTTGAACGCGCGGCCGAACTGCTGGGCAACGGTCCCTATCGTCCGCAGACCGCGTTGGAGTCCGGCCTGATCGACGCTGTGCTCTATCCCGACGAGCTGCGCTCCAGGCTCAAGGGCGAGGGTTCGCGCAACATACCCGCACCGCGGCTGCTCGCTGCGCTGCAGCGCCCGCGAGCCTTGCGCGCACTGGGCAGCAACCAACGGTTGGCGATCGTCTACGCCAGCGGACAGATACTCACCCGCTCGCCCGGCCCGCTGTCCGATCCGGCAATCACCCCCCGCGCCTTTGCCAAAATATTTAAAGCGCTGCGGCGCGATCGCAACGTGCGCGGCGTGGTACTGCGCGTGTCCTCCCCCGGCGGCAGCGCCACGGCCTCGGACATAATCTGGCGCGAGGCCCAACTGCTGGCCGAGAAAAAACCGCTGGTGGCCAGCTTCGGCGACGTAGCGGCCTCGGGCGGCTACTACATCGCCATGGGCGCGCGCAGGATCTTCGCCGAGCCCTCGTCGCTCACCGGCTCGATCGGCGTGGTCGGCGGAAAGCTCAACCTCAGCGGGCTATACCAAAAGCTGGGGATCAACAAGGAACTCATCACGCGCGGTGATAACGCCTGGCTCTACTCCGACTTCGTCGGACTCGACGAACGGTCCCGCGAAAAGTTGATGGAGCTGATGCGCGAAACCTACCGCGATTTCGTCGAAAAGGCGGCGCAGGGGCGCGGCATGCAGTACGAGCAAATCGACCAGCTGGCTCAAGGCCGGGTCTACACCGGCTCCCGAGCCCTTGAGGTCGGACTGGTCGACGAGCTCGGCGGACTCGATGACGCGGTGCGGCACCTCAAGGGTCTGTGCAACGTGCCCGAGGAGCAGCCGATCCTGATCCAGGAATTCCCGCGACCCAAGACGGTCAAAGAGATGCTGCGCTTATCGCGCGAGGACATGCGGCTCTCCGCGGACCTGCCCGAATTCGTGCGCCGCGCCCTGGCCCGGCTCTCGGTGTTCGAGCACGAGCCGGTGGCCACGCTGTGCCTGTTCGAGCCTCCAGAAGGGTAGGATTTGGGCCGCAGCAAAGCTCGCGAGCGGACCATAGCCTTGACCCGGCGACCCTTCCCGCGACTAAGGCTTTTGTATTGGGATAGGTTGGCTAATGCAGGCCGTGCTGGTCGCCCAGGGCCACGTCCGTGGCCAGCAGGTCCACATTCGCCAGCCATTCCAGGGCCGGGCCACAGTCCGGCTCGTCGCGACCAAAGCGGCACAGCGTAAGATTGCGGGCAGGATCGATCAACAGCAGCGCATCGTTAAACGGCCGCGCCTTATCTTCGCCCGGATAGTCAAAGGCACTCATCCACGAGTCGCCCTTTGCGCCGAGCAGGCCCAGCACGATCCGCGGCAGCTCGTACATCGCCACGTCGCCCAAGGCCTGGGGGCCGTCTCGGCCGTTGATCACGATCAAGGGCGTGGCGCTTAAGTTGTAGTAGTTCTGCGCGTCATAATCCTCGCGCTGTGCAGCCAACAACCCGGACGCGATGTACGGCGTCTGGCTCTTGCCCAAATACGGCAGATGATCGCCCAGCACTACGATCAGCGCTTCAGGATCGCGGCTGCGCAGCGCATCGATGTAATCAAAAACCTCGGCCGAGGTATAGCGGATCGAGTTGGCGTAGCGCTGTACCAGCGGATCATCCGCGCTCACCAGCGGCGGGCGCAGCGATTCGTTGAGCGGGTAGTCGTAGTGCCCGGTGATCGACAACACGTAGACCAGGCGCGGCGCTCCCGTCTCGCGTTCGAGAATCGCGTTCACCTGGCGTAGCAGCGAAGCGTCGGAAAGAAAGTCTCCGTTGAGGTCGTCGAACTCGAACGCCTCTTTGGCCAAATAGCGCTGGAACCCCAGACGCGGGTAGACGTTGAAGCGGTTCCAGAAGTCCGGGATGTTGGGGTGCAGGGCCAAAGTCTGGAACCCTTGGTCAGCCAGCAGTGCGGGCAAACAGGGCATGGAGTTGCGCACGCCGTTGGTAAACACGATCCGCTTGGAGTGGTAGGGCACGCCGCACAGCAGCTCGTACTCGGCGTTGGGCGTGCCGCCGAAGGCTGTTGAACTCAGCGCCCGCGAGCGTCCGCCGTTCTCCCACAGCTCGCGCAAGCGCGGATCAAGCGCATCCCCGCGCAGGCCCGAGGCGCAAAGCGCAGTCGGGTCCCAAAACGATTCGAGCAATAGCACGTACACGTTGCGGCGCTCGACCTGCGGGGTCGCAATCGGCCCGCGCCCCAGTGCGTCCAGCGTTGCGGCCACCTGTTGCGCGTCCGGGATTTGCGGCGCCTCGGCCAGACGCCGGGCGTACTCCTGAACAAAATGCACCACAGCCCCGCGTCGCCGAAAATTCTTCTCCTGGTTCCAGGGGATGTTTCCAAATGCGCTGTCCAGAGGGTCAAGAATCAATCGCGGCTGGTAATGCAGCACGGCCAGGGTCGTTGCCAACAACAGCAGCGCAATCGGCGATGCAATTTTGCGCGGTTTGAAGTTGACCACGAGCAGCAGACCCAAAGCGGCCAGCGGCGCCACAACCAGCACCAGGTTGCCGCCCTTCATGATCATCAGCAGCTCGTCGAACGCGGCCAGATCGTCGGGGCCCAGCGGTCCACCGAGGAAGCCGACCTTAATTGCGTTGCCGATCTGCACGATCGCCAGCAGCAGCGCCAGAGTCGGCACGAACAGCAGCGTGGTGCGCGCGAAGCTCATCAGCAAATAGGCCACAGCGAGCACAATCAGCGGATCGGGCAGCAGCAGCAGCGGCCGCACTTGCACGCCGAAGTACTCGACCGAGATCCAATTCAGCGTCAGGTAGAGCGCGAAGGTCCACAGCAGCGGCGTGATCCAGAACGCGGCGGCCGGTCGCGGACTGCGCTCCACGCGCAGAAAGTCGAGCGTGCGTTTCCAAAATTCGGGGAAACACAGCGCGTGCAGCAGCACCAGCGGCCAGCAGTAGAGAAGCAGATTGTGAAACAGCGAAAACAGCGACGCGGACAGCGGCAGGCGCAGCCATTGCAGCAGTACTCCCAGGCTCGCGGCCGCGATCAGTCCCCAAATCCAACGCGGCTTTGTGCGCAACCAGTAGGCAGATCGCGCGCGGTGGGTCAGAGCCCAGCATGCCAGCGCCAGGTACGCGATGCAGATTATGATGAACAACGCGTCCTGATATCCGAGGCTCGATGATTTTGCGAAAAGCCTCAGCCCCAGACCGTAGGCGCCGTCGACCAAACACAGCAGCAACGTAGCCAGCAGCAGATAGAGCATCCCGCTGCCGCCGCCTCGCCGTGCTTTACTTTGGGACATGGGACCGGCTTCGCTCTAGTCGTCCAGCGCCTCTTGGACCAGCCGCCGCAGCTCCAGCGGTTCTCCCACGCGCACAAACGCCGCCGGCGCGCCCAGCGGCGCGTCCACCACCGCGGAAGTGCGCCCCTCAAAGCGCTCGCCTGTCAGCAGGTGTTCCCACTGGCCCTGCGGGAACAGCACCTGCACCCAATCCTCACCCTTGCGCACCACCGGCGCGAACAGCAGGTCGTTGCCGATCATCCACTGCTCGTGGGCAATATACGAACCGCTCCAGTCGGGGTCGACCAGACAGGTGTGACGCAGCATCGGCAGTCCGCGTTGCACTGCCTCGTCCGCAAGCTGCATGAAGTACGGCAGCAGCGCGCCGTGGATGCGGGCCATGCGCGAGAAGTGTTGGAGAGTCTGGGCGTCGCTGTCGAAGCTGTGGTTCTCTTCCTTGAGCAGACCGTCGTGGGTACGCATCACCGGGGTGAACGCGCCCAGCTCGGTCCAGCGCAGGAACAGCTCCTTGGTGCGCGGGCCGCCGGAGAAGCCGCCGATGTCGTGGGTAAAGAACGGCACGCCGCTCAGGCCGAGGCTCAGCCCGGCCCTGACAACCGTGGGCAGGCCGTCCTTTTCGTTCCAGTCGGCCTCCTGGTCGCCGGCCCAAACCACCTGGGCCACCTGATGTTCGTAGGTGTAGCCGCTGCGGGTGAGCATCAGCCAGTCGCCCTCAGGGTATGCGGCCTGGAGCACCTCGCGGTTGATGCGGTGCCACTGGGTCGCGTACTGGTTGTGATACGAGGGCGCAAAGCCGCCGGCGAGCTGCGCGTCATAGGGCAGCCACTCGCCGAAGTCGCACATCCAGCCCGCCTGCCCCATCTGGGCCGCAGCCTGGGCGTAGCCCTGGAAGTATTCGATAGCTAGCGGGTTGGACACGTCGAGCAGACTGCCGCTGAAAACGCTGATCAGGAATTTGTAGGGCCGTCCGGTGTTGCGACGGATCAGATAGTTCAGTTCGGCCATCTCTTGGTAGTGCTCGTAGGCCGGCACCACGAACGGATTGAAGTAGCCCAGAAAGCGTATGTCGTGGTCGCGCAGGTCGGAGATCAACAGGTTCAGCTCGGGGTAGAGTTCCTGATCTTGGGTCCAGTGGTACTTCACGCCGTAGTTCCCCAATCCGAAATGGCGAATACCGACCCAGTCTTGGACCCACATTGCACTGAGCGGCACCTTGGCGTCGATGGCGGTCTGCGCACGGCGGCGCACGTTGTCCTCGCCGCCCTGGGCCGCGAGTAGCACTCCGGAGAACGCCCAGTCCGGCGGCGTTTGGCTCGGCCTACCGACCTCGGCGGTGAGCTGAGCCACCACGTCGATCGGCTGCGGCCCGGGCAGCAGCAGGAATGAGGCGCGTTCGCCGTTCCAGACCTCGACGCTCCATTGCGTCGGGTCGGACTGGCCCAGGTCGAAGTACGAGTACTCGCTGTTCTCGAGCAGGAAGCCAAGCCCGGCCGCCGGATCGATGAAGTACGGCATCGGAAAATAGCTGTCGGTCAGGTCGCCGGTGAACGGCAGCAGCGGGTCCTCGTCGCGACCCAGCCCCTGCTCCGAAACCCAGATCGGTACGGACCGGCCGCGGAAGTCGATGAAGTTGTACTGCTCGCCAAAGCCCCAGAACATGTCGTCGGGCTCAGCCTCGCACAGCAGCTTGATCGAGGAGCCGACGTAATCCTGGGCAAGCTCGACGATCACCCGCAGGTCGCCCTGGGCCGTCCACTCAAAGTTCAGCGCTCCGGCTTGCGTCTCGCCGTCGAGCAACACGATCTCGTCATCGCCCTGGGCCAGGGTCAGCTCGACTGAAGTTTCACCGGCCTTGCGGTGATCGAACAGTCCGAAGAGCATCGAGACGTCGGGCGCGAAACGGTGGCGCTCGGCGCCAAGCAGCCGCAGCATCTCGCGCTCGCCGCAGCTGATGCTCAGCGCGCCGTCGTCCTCAAGAGCCCAGCTCCACGAGCAGGAGGCCGCGGCCAGGTTCGGCCCGTCGGCGCCCTCAGTGCTCCCGTCGCCTTGGCAACCCGCGATCAGTAGCAAACAGGCGGCCAGTACGGCCAGCAGCGCGTGAGTTCTGTAATCCATCGGCCCCCTCCTCCGCCGTCCGTTGGACGAAAATATCGGGTCGGCGTCAAACCGTGATCGTTTTAACGACCGCAGTTTAACCCGACGGACGGTCTCAGAGAAGGGCGTGCGCGCCGCAATCTAGCGGCGGCTTGGAGATGATCCGTTGGATTGCTCCATCTGGCCGAACCCGGTAACCACGTAGGTGCCCGAGCGCGAGTCCGTATGGAGCTTGATCAGGTTGTTCTCCCGGGCGTCCTCGAGCAGGTCCTGGAAGCTACGGTAGCCGTGGTAGGTCTCGTTGAAGCTCGGTCGTTTGCGCTTCATCGTATCTTTGACCATCGAGCTGTAGAGCACGTCCTTGTTCTCGCGCACCAGGGCGATCACCGCCTCGAGCAGCAGCTGGAAGGCCTCCTGCTTCTTCTTGGGCAACGCCGGGTCGATCTTGGGCGCGGCGATCTGCGGCATCATCAGGTCGTCGTAGTAGATGAACTCATCGCAGTTGCCCACCAGCAGGTCGGAACTCGATTCCTTCATGCCCAGACCGATGACGTGTTTGCCGTTCTCTTTGAGCTTGCTCACCAGCGGCGAGAAGTCGCTGTCGCCCGAGACGATGACGAAGGTGTCCACGTGCTCCTTGGAGTAGCACAGGTCCATCGCGTCCACGCACAGCCGGATGTCGGCCGAGTTCTTGCCGGTCATCGAGCGCCGCGGGATCTCGATCAGCTCGATCGCCGCCTCGTGCAGCTCCCGCTTGTAGCTGGCATAGCGCGACCAGTCAGCGTAAGCCTTCTTGACTATGATCTTGCCCTTGTCCACCAGGCGCTCGAGAACCTTCTGGATCTCGAACTGTTTGCCGTTGCGGTTCTTAAAACCCAGGGCGAGATTCTCGAAATCGATGAAGACCGCCAGATCGCGTTCTCGTTCAGACACTTAAATATCCTCCAGCCGGTTCACGCGAATTATATCAGCGCGATCGGCGTACGGGTAAATTGAACTGTTTTTATTTATCGCTGAATTTCACTATCCGCGCAAAGTCATCGGGATCGAGGCTCGCCCCGCCGACCAGCGCGCCGTCCACGTCGGGCCGGGCCATCAGTTCGTCGACGTTGTCGGGCTTGACCGATCCGCCGTAGATGATGCGCAGGTCCTCGGCGCCGGAGTAGCCGTAGGTCTCGGCGACCATGTTGCGAATGTGTCCGTGGACCTGCTGGACCTGCTCAGGCGTGGCGGTCACGCCGGTGCCGATGGCCCAGATCGGCTCGTAGGCAATGACGATCTCGCTCACGCGCTCGCCGATGCCTGCCAGCCCGGTCTTAACCTGGTTCTCAATGGTCTTCAGCGTCTCGTCGGCCTCGCGCTGGTCCAGCGTCTCGCCGATGCAGTAGATCGGCGTCAGGTCGTGCTGCAGCGTCAGCCTGATCTTCTTGTTGCACGAGCCGTTGGACTCGCCGAAATAGCGGCGGCGCTCGGAGTGGCCGATGATCACGAACCGGCATCCCAGGTCGCCGAGCATCAGCGGGCTGACCTCGCCGGTGTACGCGCCCTCGGCCTCGCCTGCGCAGTTCTGCGCGCCGTAGGCCACCGGGCCGCCGCTGAGCAACTGCGCCACCGCCGGCAGCGCAGTGAACGGCGGCATGATCGCCACCTGACGCTCCGATACGTCTCGGATCAGCGGCACGAAGCGCTCGATAAATTCGCGAGTCTGGCCGATTGTCTTGTTCATCTTCCAGTTGCCCGCGAGCAGCGGCTGTCTCATTGCATTCCCCTTAAACCTGGTTTTTTACTTAGTCCAGGTTAGCTCTCCAGCGCGACGATGCCCGGGAGCCGCTTGCCCTCGAGCAGCTCGAGGCTCGCGCCTCCGCCGGTGGAAATGTGACTGATCTTGTCGGCGACCCCCGCGATCTTGACCGCGGCCACCGAGTCGCCACCGCCGATCACGCTGGTGGCGTCGGCGTCGGCCACCGCCTTGGCCACGGCCATCGTGCCGCGGCTGAACTGTTCGATCTCGAACACGCCCATCGGCCCGTTCCAGACTATCGTCCGCGCCCGGGCGATCACCGCGCAGAAATTCTCGATGGTCCGCGGGCCGATGTCCAGGCCGCGCCAACCCGGCCCGATGTCGTCGTTGTCGGCCAGACGCGAGTCGGCCTGCGCCGAGACCTCGCGCGCCACCACGTGATCCACGGGCAGCAGCAACCCGGTCCCCTCGATCCTGGCCAGGCGTATAATCCGCGTGGCATCCTCGATCCGCTCGCGCTCGACCAAGCTTTCGCCGCAGTCGAAACCCTGGGCCGTGAGGAAGGTGTAGGCCATGCCGCCGCCGATCAGCACCGAGTCGACGCGCTTGAGCAGGTTCTCGATCACTCCGATCTTGTCCGAGACCTTGGCCCCGCCGAGCACTGCGATAAAAGGCGAGATCGGCTTGTCCAGCACGCGGCTGAAGTAGTTCATCTCCTTGCGCAACAGAAAGCCCGCCGCCTTCTCGGAGACGAAATGTGTGATCCGATCGATCGAGGCGTGCGCGCGGTGCGAGGCGCCGAAAGCGTCGTTGACGTAGACGTCGCACATATCGGCCAGCGAGCGGGCGAAGGCCTCGTCGTTCTTGGTCTCGCCGGGGTGAAAGCGCAGGTTCTCCAGCAGCAGCACCTGGCCCGGTTTAAGCTGGCCGGCCACGACCTTGACCCCGTCGCTGGCCACGTCGGGCGCCATGATTACCTCACGGTCGAGCAGCTGGTTGAGCCGCTCAGCCACCGGCATCATGCTGTACTTCTCGACGCGCTGGCCCCTGGGACGCCCCAAATGGCTGGCCAGCACAACCAGGCCGCCCTTGTTCAGCACGTATTTGATCGTGGGCAGCACAGCGCGGATGCGCGTGTCGTCGGTGATCTGTCCCTGGTCGTCCAGCGGCACGTTGAGATCCGCGCGGATGAATACCCGTTTTTCCTCGAGCTCTAACTCGTCGACGTATTTAATAGCCATCTATGCGCTCCCGTGCGCAGTCGGCAGGCGAATATACGAGGGCCCTGGACAGGGTTCCGCATGCGCCGCCGGGGTGTGTACTTAGTTGCTGATGTAGGCGATCAGATCGGCCAGTCGGCAGGAGTAGCCCCACTCGTTATCGTACCAGGCCAGCACCTTGACCATCCGCCCGCCGATCACCATCGTGTTCTCTGCGTCGAAAATCGAGCTGTGCGGATCCTGCATGAAGTCCACCGAGACCAGCGGCTCATCACTGTAACGAACGTAGGGCTTGAGAGCGCCCTGGGCCGCCTGCGCAATCGCGCCGTTGATCTGCTCGGCGCTCGTCGCCCTGGAGCTGATGATATTCAGGTCAACCAGCGAGACGTTGGGAGTGGGCACACGGATTGCGATGCCGTTGAGTTTGCCCTCGAGCTGCGGCAGCACCAGGGCCACGGCCTTGGCCGCGCCGGTGGTCGTCGGGATCATCGAAACCGCGGCCGCGCGGGCGCGGCGCAGATCCTTGTGCGGAAAATCGAGAAGCCGCTGATCATTGGTATAGCTGTGGATCGTGGTCATCAGGCCGTGCTCGATGCCCACCGTCTCGTCGAGCACCTTGGCGATCGGCGCCAGACAGTTGGTCGTGCACGAGGCGTTGCTGATGATGAAGTGCTTCTCAGGATCGTAGTCGCCCTCGTTGACGCCCATTACGAAGGTCCCGTCGATGTCCTTGCCCGGAGCGCTGATCACCACGCGCTTGGCGCCGGCCGCGATATGCTTGCCCGCGGTCTCACCGCTGCGGAACAGGCCCGTGGCCTCAAGCACGATCTCGACGCCCAGCTCGGCCCACGGCAGCTGCGCCGGGTCCCTGGTCGCCATCACCTTGATCGGCTTGCCGTTGATTATGATCGCATCGGATTCGACCTCGATGGTTCCGTTGAACGGACCCATCACGCTGTCGTACTTGAACAGGTGGCCCAAGGTCTTGGGGTCGGTCAGGTCGTTGATCGCGACACAATCGATGTCGTCCCGGCCGCCGATTGCGCGCAGGAAACTGCGGCCAATACGGCCGAAACCATTAATCCCAATCTTCACTGCCATTACTTCCTCCATATGGCTAGACGCCGCACGCGATGAATTGTCTTATGAGGCTGTTGGGTGTCTCAAGATGTAAACAGGTACTTGTGCGGCCTCTTCAAGAGCTGAGTTGTTAAAGTACATCAAATACTTCGTGCTCGGTCAAGGGGCTCTACAGGTCCTGGGGCGTTTCCTCCGCCTGCCGCAGGGCCTGGTTGGGGATAGTATCCGGCGCGTGCGCAATGCGCCAGGGCATGATCGTCTCCTCGATTTGCCTGTCACGGCCGATGGTGCGGTCCAGCGCCACCGCGCTGAACACGAAGTGATCGCGGCCCATGATCGCGCCGAGCTGTTCGGCTGCCGTGCTACGCTGCGCGAGCAGCCGCCCATAGCGCTCGTGTTGCTCCGGTCTTTGGGCGAGAAAATCGTCGATCGACCCTTGGCCCGCGTCGCGCTCAATGCGCAGCAGCTCGCGGTTGGCCTCATCAAAGCTTTGCCGCAGCCGCTTGCCCTGGGTACCGTCGAGCAATTCCCGCGACGCGCCGCCCTCGCTCTTTGTGGGCAGCAGAAACACGTCGAGCCGCGCCAGGTGGGTGTTGCCGCTACCGGCGCTGATTACCGGCAGGCCATGCAGCGCAGTGTTCAACGGCGGGTCCCCTGATGCTGAATGGCCGGACAGGGCCAGGTTGATCCCAGGTACATCGCGCGCCACGGTCTCAAGCTGCGCCGGATCGAGGTGCGTCAGGGCTATTATCAGATCCACGCCTCGGTTGCGCAGGTCGTGGACCGCCTTGCGTCCGGCAGTCACCGGATCGCTGACGCTCAGACCCTCGTAGAGCACGGCCGGGGTCTGTGCAAACAGCGTGGGCGAGACCAGTCCGAACACCCCGAGTTTTATTTCACCGCGGTTGATCACCACAAACGCGTCGAGGGCCGGGCTGCCCGCTTCCTGGACCAGGTTGGCCGCGAGAAACGGAAAGCTCGCACTGGAGCGCAGTGCGCTGAACTGCTCCCAGCCCGCGGCCATGTCGATCTCGCCGGGCACGTAGGCGTCCAGGCCGCTGAGGTTTAAAAGCTCGATGATCAGCGCTGCGCGATCGAGATCGGCCCGCCGACGTTTATCGTCGCGGGGCAGCGCCGCTGCGCTGAACAGCAGGTCGCCCGCGTCGAGCACCACCGGGTCGATGCCCGACTGACGCGTGAGTTGCAAATAGGTGCCGCGGCGGCCGAAGCCGCCCAGAGACCGGCCCTGGTCGTCTTGCGGATCGAGGATCGCGCGTACGCTGCCGGCGCTAAGAATTATCAAGTGCTCCGAGCCCGCAGCCATCTGCGGCAACGCAGTGGGTTGCCCAGGCTGCGTCGAGGGGCAACCGCAGATCCCAACGGCGATCAGCAGCGCGCATAAGAACCCCTGCAACGGCGAAATACGATGCCCGGCAGATGATTGCATCGATCGATAATCCTCCGACTCAGTGCGGATCCGGAGCTTTGGTGCCCAGGGTGTTGCCGCCGGTCGAGTAGTCCGAGCTCCACTTGAGCTCATAGGCGTCGATCAACGCCTGAACCATCGCATCCTCGGTCACGGATTTACCAAGGTTGATGGTGCCCACGGCGAAGTTCGACTGGTTCGGATCAAGCTGCTCGAGCATTTGCGTGTACTTCTCGCGGCTCTCCTTGACCCGGCGGTAACGCGCTAGCTTGCGCTGGTCGTTCTCAAAGAACTCCTCCGGATCCTCGCCTGAGGTCTGCTCCATAATCCGCTTGTAGTCGCGGTCGTAACGCTCGAAGCTGCGTTTGGCCACGTCGTATTCGCGGGAGTCGCGCAGGTCGAAGTTGCCGTTGACCACGTTCAGATCAAGGCGCGACAGACTCTTGCCCCGCGATATGCCCTGCATCACGTAAGTGTCGTCCATGCGACGCGCGCGGCTGGAGTATCCGACCACGTGGTTGCCTGCAATCACGAATTTGACCTGCGGAAACAGCTCGCAGAAGCGCTCGATCTCGGCCTTGTCCATCTCGGAGAGCAGCAACATCACGTCGCACTTGCCCTCGAGCTCACGCACGATCGGGCGCGCGGCCTCAAGCGGATCTCCGACCTTGAGGTCGATCATCAGGTCCATTCGCTCGCTGAAGATCGATTTGCCGGCCAGTCCGAAGATCCCGACCCGTACGCCGTTGCGCTCGAGCACCACGTAGCGCTTGTCGCCAAACGGCTTGCCGTCGGGATAGCTCAAATTGGCCGCGAGGAACGGCACCTTCCCCTGGTCGCGAAAACCCTCGAGCAGCTTCAGGCCGCCGAGAAAATCCATCGATCCGGGGCAGAACGCGTCGAGTCCGATGGCGCTCGTCGCGGCCCAGATCATCTGGGCCCGGGCCAGGGACTTGTCGCGATTTTCTGTCATCGCCCTACTGGACTTGAACAGCAGGTTTCCCGCGTCCAGGACGATCGGGTTCACTCCCTGCGATTTTAGTTCGTTAATCCGCGTTGCTTTTCTGGCAAGACCGCCAGAAGGATTACCCTTTCAACCGCAGGGGCCGTATTCGGCCGTGACGAACGAGGTAAAGACGATCGCCACGCCCTTGCTCGACTTGGGCGTCTGCGTCCCTGCCTGGGGTCCGCCGCAGCTCAGCGCGAACAGCGTCGCGGTGAAAACCAACATCAGCTGAATCAGCCAGTTGCGTTTCATTGATCTTCCTTAATCTTCGAGGGCTCGGGGAGATTCCCGAGCAGCCGGCCCAGATCATGCCATTTTATTCCCGGCCAGTATGGCGTGAGCAGCACACTCACCGGCTTTTGCGAGCGCACTGCAAACAGCTCCGCCTCGAGCTCCCACCCGGGCAGCGGCCTGAAGGCAGCCTGGTCCACGAGTTGCAGCTCGATCGCCAGACGTCCGGGGCGCTCGATCCGCGAGACGCCCAGCTCGATAATTCGTCGCATTAGACTAAAGGTCTGCTGGCCCGTCAAGGTCAGTTCCGCCTGCATCCGTCGGTGGTGCAAGCTGATCAGCAGGTAGTCGGCTTCGGACTGGACAGCCCGGCCAAAATCGTGCCCCAGGCGTGCCTTGGCCCTCTGGGGATCGATCAGGCAAGAGCGGTCGAGCTCGAGGATCAATCCGCATCGAGGGTTGTTGCGCCGCGCCGCAGCGTGCAGTCTCGTGGCGATCTGCATCAGCCGTCGCGACTTGAGCTCGGCGAAACGGCCGAAGGCTTCGGAATAGCGCCCCACGTGGATTCGGCCATAGGCGTCGTGGCTTTGATCGAGAAAACACGAGCCCGGTTCGAGCTGCTCGCCGTAGGCCTCGTTGTAGGCGGCCAGGCCCGCCGGGCCGAATCCCTCGAGCTCGGCGATCCGCCAATCGTCGGCCAGCAGCACGCCGTCGACTCCCGTGGCCCCCAGATCCTCGTACATTCCCTCCAGTAGCTGCAACGCGCGCTCGCTGAAAGGGTCGAGCCGCTGGCCGCGCATCAGCTTGCCCGACTCCAGGTCGAAGCGTACGTCGGCGACACCGGGCTCGGCGCTGACCAGCCAACGGCTGTCCAGGGTGCTCATTCGGGCAAAGATGCGCAGGCCGTACTTGTGGCAGATCTGCACCAGCCGCGTGGTCAGGTCGCCAACCAGCGGCGCGTTGCGTGCGGGAAAGTACAGCCCGCCGCGCTCCGCAGGAGCGAACAGTGCGTGGCCCTCCGCTCCGGGCTGTAGACTCACATCGAGCACCACCGCGTTGAATCCGGCGCGCCACAGCTCGAGCAGCCGGGCCTCGAGGGTCGGCCAGTCGCGGGCCCGAATTCGCTCCAGCCGCACCGCGTTAAGCTGCTCCAGAACGCCGGGAACAATGGGCGGGGCCAAATCCGAGCGGCCCAGGCTGCTCTCGATGGCCTCGATTCGCAGCTCGCTGGCCCGGCGGTTGGCGCCCAGCGGATAGTGCGCCACATAGGCGCGGAATCCCTCGAGCGCGCCGCCGAGGTCGCCGAGGCGATAGCGGCACTCCGCGGCCTTGAACGTGGCGTCGGGGGCAAAGGCCGCTGCCGGCGTGGTCGCAACCAGCGCGGCCTCAAGCTGATCCAGGCTCCCCTGCCACTGCTCGAGGTGGAACAGCTCCACTCCCTGCAGGTACAGCGCCTGCGGATCGTCAGCCGCGAAAGCAGCTGAGAACAACAGTGCCGCGACGATAGTCGCCGCCAGTGCGCAGGCGCGAATAGACATTAAAATCGATTATCCCGCAGGATTGCTAAAACGTATAGGCTGGCGGCGTTTGAGCGCCCGGGGGCACGGTGACGTAAAACGCCTCCTGGGCGCTGCCCAGCTTGATCCCGCGCCGCCGAGAGATCAGCAGCAAAAGCAGGCCCACGCTAAAGACGAAGAAGCCGATGAACTGGCTGGTCGAGAACAGCCCCACCGCCCCGCGCACCATGTCGCCGCGGAAGTACTCGATGATGAAGCGGTTGAAGGCGTAGATCATCAGCAGCAGGCCGGCCAGCTCGCCGTGGGCGCGCTGCCACTTGCGCCGCCACAACAGCAGTACGCCGAAGATCATCAGCCCGTTGAGCGACTCGTAGAGTTGAGTGGGATGGACCGCCTGGTAAATCCCGTACTCGCGCACCGACCAGTGCCAGCGATCGAAATCGGGCAGATAGGGGAAGTGTACGCCGATCAGCGGCGAGAGGTCGACGCTACGGCCAAACACGGTGAACGGCTCCACCGGACGGCCGTAGCAGCAGCCGTTGAGAAAGCAGCCGAACGCGCGGTGGATCGCCAGACCCAGGCCGACCCAGGGGGCCAACAGGTCTAAAACCGGCAGTTGCCGCCTGCGGGCGTAGACCCGCAAGTAGAGAATCGCCGCCAGAAAGCTTCCGAGGAACCCGCCGTAGAAAACCAGGCCGCCTTGCCAGAACTTGGAGTTGTAAAGGTATTGGGCCAGGTAGGTCGTGTTGGCGCCCAAATCGCCGCCGAACACCACCACCCCGCGCTGCCAGATCGGGGTAAACGAATCGACCGTGTTTTCCCACACGTCCTCGAACTGGGTGATCAGGTAGAGCAGCCGACCGCCGATCAAGGTGGCGACCACGATCCAGAAGCAGGTATTGAGCACCACCAGCGGCTCCATCCGCCGCTGTTTGGCCTGACGCATGACCGCATAGATGCAGACGATGAACGCCGTGGCCATGGCTACGCCGTAAGAACGCAGCTCATAATTTATCGCGTCGATGTGCAGCAGTATGGGGTGCACAGTTCCGTCCTTTCCGAAGTTCGCGGAGTTTAACACCGCGGCAACGAGGTTTCCAGCCAGCTTGACGCACCGCGCTGATCTGTTATCCTCAGACACCTTTTTTGCGGCCGACACACAGCCGGTCATAAGGGAAAGTATGTTCGAGAGCCTGCAAGATAAGCTCGGCGACGTCTTTAAACGTCTCAAGGGCCACGGAAAGCTCTCCGAGAAGAACATCCAGGACGCCTTGAAAGAGGTGCGGATGTCGCTGCTCGAGGCCGACGTGAACTTCCGCGTTGTGCGCGAGTTCATCGACCTCGTGCGCGAACGCGCCCTGGGCCAGGAGGTGATGGGCAGCCTCACCCCGGGCCAGCAGTTCGTCAAGATCGTCAACGAGGAGCTGACCGCCCTGATGGGCAGCCGCGCCAGCGAGATCAACCTCGCCGGACGGCCGCCGGTATCGATAATGCTCGTAGGTTTGCAGGGCTCTGGTAAAACGACCTCGATCGGCAAGCTGGGCAAGCACCTCAAGCAAAAGGGGCGCAACCCGTTCCTGGTGCCCGCCGACGTCTACCGTCCGGCCGCCATCGACCAGCTCAAAGCCCTCGCCGACCAGCTGGGCCTGCCGATCTGGGATTCCAAGACCAGCGACGATCCGGTCAAAATCTGCAAGCAGGCCCACGATTACGCCGAACACAACGGGTTCGACGTGCTGCTGATCGACACCGCGGGCCGACTGCAGATCGACGAACAGATGATGAACGAGGTCGTCCGCATTAAAAAGGCGGTCGACCCCAAAGAAATCTTGTTCGTCGCCGACTCGATGACCGGCCAGGACGCGGTCAACGTTGCCAAGGAATTCAACGAGCGGCTCGAGATCACCGGCGTGGTGCTGACTAAGATGGACGGCGACGCCCGCGGCGGCGCGGCGCTGTCGATCAAGTCGGTCACGGGCAAGCCGGTGAAGTTCGTCGGCGTGGGCGAGAAGCTCGACGCGCTGGAGGTGTTCCACCCCGAACGCATGGCCGGGCGGATCCTCGACATGGGCGACGTGATGACGCTCATCGAGCGCGCCGAACAGTCGATGGACGAGGAAAAGGCCCGCGAGCTCGAGCGCAAGCTGCGCAAGAACGAGTTCACCCTCGAGGACTTCCGCGACCAGCTGGTGCAACTGCGCCAGATGGGCGGAATCGGACAGCTGATGTCGATGCTGCCCGGCGTGGGCAAGATGAAAAAAGCAATGAAGGATTTCGAGCCCGACGAGCGCGAGCTGATCAAGATCGAGGCGATCATCAATTCGATGACTCCCCACGAACGACGCCAGCATCAGATCCTCAACGGCAGTCGGCGCAAGCGCATCGCGCGCGGCTCGGGAACCACGATCCAAGACGTAAACGCACTGATCAAAAAGTACGCCCAGGCCAAGAAGATGATCCAAAAAATGAGCAAGGCCTCGGGTGGCAAGGGGTTCGGGGGTATGATCCCCGGACTTGGATGACACAACAGGAGCGAGATAAATGGCGGTTAAAATCAGGTTGAAACGCGTAGGCGGCAAGCATGAGCCGCACTACCGCATCGTGGCCGCGGAGCGCCTTTCCAAGCGCGACGGCAAAGAGCTGGAAATCCTCGGCAGCTACAATCCCAGGCAGGTCGAAGAGAAGGACAAGGTCCGCCTCAAAACCGACCGCGTCAGCTACTGGCTGCAGCAGGGGGCGAAACCGACCCAAACTGTGGCTGTTTTACTGCGCAAGGCCGGGATGCTGAAAAAGCCCGCGGCCGAGGCCAGCAACTAGCACGCTATCCCGCCCGTGGTCTATCGGCTGCGGGCGGGGCGATGACATTATGAAACAATTAATTGAATATCTGGCAAAGGCGCTGGTCGACAATCCCAACGACGTACAGGTCAGCGACGTAGACAGCGAACGCACGCTGGTTCTCGAGCTGCGAGTCGCGCCGGACGACCTGGGCAAAGTCATCGGCAAGAACGGCCGCACGGCCCGCGCGATGCGCACGATTCTTTCAGCCGCAAGCACCAAGTCGGGCAAGCGTTCAGTGCTCGACATTCTCGAATAGGCGCCCTAATGCCCGAGCGCGGCAGGGGTTCCGGGCTAATCCCCCTAGGCCGCCTGACCAAGACGGTCGGCCTGCGCGGAGAGCTGCGGCTCAAGCTGTACAACCCGCAATCCGAGCATATCGACTCGTTGCGCGCGGTCTACGTCGTGGAACAAGGCGGCGAGGTGAAGCGCGAACTACAACGCGTGCTCCCGCTCAAGGGCGCGATGGTGCGGGTCCAGCTGGCGCAGATCGACTCGCTCCAGCGCGCCCAAGAGCTGATCGGCTGCGAGGTGCTGATGCACCGCGACGACGCCCCGGCCGACGACGAGGACCGGCACTACTGGCAAGACTTGGTCGGTCTGCAGGTCGTCGAGCACGACGGCCGGACGTTGGGCAAGGTGACCGACCTGTTAGAGACCGGGGCCAACGACGTGCTGGTAGTGCGCGACGCGCAGGGGCGCGAGCTGCTGCTGCCCAACATCCCTCAGGTGGTGCTCGAGGTGCTGCCCGAGCAGGGTCTGATCCGCGTGCGGCTGCTGCCCGGCCTGCTCGAGGACGACGAGGCCTGAACCGGTGCGCATTGACGTGCTGACAATCTTCCCCGAAATGTTCGACGGCTTTCTGCGCGAGGGAATCATCCGCCGCGCCCAGCAGAGCGGAATCCTCGACATCCGCATCCACGACCTGCGCGCCTATACCGTTGACCGCCACCGCACCACCGACGACTACCCGTTCGGCGGCGGGCCGGGGATGGTGATGAAGGTCGAGCCGATCGCCCGCGCCCTGCGCAAGATCCGCGGCCGCCGCAAGGGGCTGTCCACCGCCCTACTTTCGGCTCAGGGCCGAACCCTGGACCAGAACCTGGCCCGCGAACTATCCGCACAACGCGGGCTGGTCTTGATCTGCGGCCGCTACGAGGGGGTCGACGAGCGGGTGGCCGAGGGGTACTGCGATTTCGAGCTGTCGATCGGCGACTACGTGCTCACCGGCGGCGAGCCCGCGGCAATGGTGGTGATCGACGCTGTGGGTCGGCTGGTCCCGGGCGTGCTTGGCAACGCCGAGTCCCTGGCGACCGAAAGTTTCCCCGAGCAACTGGAATATCAGCAGTACACCAGACCGCGGATTTACGCCGGACGCGGCGTTCCCGAGGTGCTGCTCTCGGGCGATCATCGGCGCATCGCAGCCTGGCGCCGCGAGCAAAGCAGGCTGCGAACCGCTAAAAGACGGCCCGACCTCTTGCACGAAACGAAAAAATGAGTATCATTTCTGCCCTCACCCCCTAGCGCGCTCGTTCGGTTCGAACACGCGGCGCAGGGGAATACGAACATAAATTACAGGAGGCGATGATGGACCCCATAATCGTCTACGAAAAATCCGAAGAGACAGCCCAGCATCCGACATTTGCCCCGGGCGACACCGTTCGCGTTCACGCCAAGATCAGAGAAGGCGAAAAAGAGCGGATCCAGGTTTTCGAGGGCGTAGTAATCCGCATCAAGCACGGCCGCAACCGCGCGACCTTCACCGTACGCAAGGTCAGTTTCGGCATCGGCGTGGAGCGCATCTTCCCCGTTCACAGCCCGACGATCGACAAGGTCGAGCTGGTGCGCCACGGGGCCGTGCGCCGCGCCAAGCTCTACTACCTGCGCGATCGCCGCGGCAAAGCCGCCCGCATCAAAGAGAAGCGCTTTAAATAATCTTCGACAAAATTACCAATCCAAGGCCGCGCCTGCGATCGGGCGCGGCTTTTTTTCGGGTGAGCCTGATTAGAATCTGACGGCGGCGGCCAGGGCCAGGAACAGCGCCACGGCCAGCGCGTGCAGCACGAACCAGCCGACCTTGGGCCAGAAGATCTTGCTCAGCATCTAACCCTCCCCGCCCAGAACGATCACGCCCAGGGCGTAGACCGCTGCGATGGCGACCAGGTGGATCAGCCACCAGACCGGCCGCAGGAAACGCCACCACTTGGGTCGCCTGGCCTGCGCGTTCCAGGCGCGTCCGGCGCGAAAGTCCAGCTCAGCCTCAAACAGCAGCTGGCCCAGAGCCCATTTGGTTATCAGGATCAGCGAATCGGCCAAAGTGTTGCGCCCGGTGGCCAGCCAGAAGTGGCTCATACTGACAATGCCGACGATGGAGGTCATGCCGTTGAGCAACTGCGCCCAGGCGCTACGCCGCAAGCCGAACAGCAGCGGCACCACCAACACCGATAGCAACAGCGAGACAATCGGAATCAGGTAGGTGTAGAGCAGGCCCTGGTCGTAGGGGAAGTGAAGGCCAATGTGTAATATCGATCCGGCCAGGCCCAGGCAGACCAGTCCGGCGATCGTCAACGCGCGCATCCTGCCGCCGACCGTCATAGGCGCCTCCACTCCAATTTTCTTTGCACACTACATCGGGTCCGGATGTTAATCCGTGGCCTCGATCACGCGCTGATATCCCTGGTAGAGCAGGCCGCGTTCAACACCGACGTCGACGATCTCCCAGGGGAACGGCTCGTCCGCCTTGCGCGGCCTTCCGGTGTGCTCGTCGATCTTTCCGCCCCAGGCGCGCAACGCGGCGCTGATTCCCTTTTCGCCGCTATGCAGCAACGGATACAGATCGCGATCACCGCGCGCCAGCAGCGATTGAACCTGCGAGAGGCGCGCCGACTCCGCGCTGACCGAGATCCCGCGCTCATGGCGCAACAGTTCGCGCACGCGCCGGACCATGGCCGCATGTTCTTTAGGGTGCGCATATGGGTGCCATTGCAGTTCGGTGTGCGGCTTGGGCACGAACGGCGTCAGGCCGACCAGCACGCGCAGCCTGTTGCCCGCAACGCCCCGAATCCGCCGCGCGAGCGCGGCCACGGCCTCGACATCGGCCGCGGTCTGGGTCGGCAGTCCGCTCATGAAGTACAGCTTGACCCGTTTGATGCCCGCCGCGGCGATCTGTTCGGCCTCGGCCACAAACACCTCGTCATCGATGCGTTTGCCCATCAGGCCGCGCAGCCGCTCGCTGCCGGCCTCGGGCGCCAGGGCCACCTGCTGCAATCCCGAGC
The DNA here is from genome assembly GCA_030765605.1 of Candidatus Alcyoniella australis. Taxonomy (NCBI): domain Bacteria; phylum Candidatus Lernaellota; class Candidatus Lernaellaia; order Candidatus Lernaellales; family Candidatus Alcyoniellaceae; genus Candidatus Alcyoniella; species Candidatus Alcyoniella australis. The sequence goes on along the minus strand of JAVCCG010000106.1, from coordinate 3,373 downwards.
GCGCCAGATCGGCGTATTGTTCAGGGCCAAACGACCCGGCCCTGATCGAGCTCAGGCTCACGCGGTGGCCCTCGTCGGCCAGCTCGCGAATCAGCTCGGCGATCTGCGGGTGGTCGCTGACCGCGGTGCCCTGCAAGCCGATCTCACGGCCTGGTATAAGTCGGCGATCGATCACCTCGCGCAGCCGCGCCATGGGCTGGAAGCGCACCGGACGATAGATCCGGCCCGCAACGCAGAACCGGCAACCGCGGCCGCAGCCACGGCCGACCTCGACGATCAACGCGTCGCCGAACTGCGATGTCCCTGCGCCCGCGGGCGAGACCGGCACCTCCTCCGGCGCTGCCTCGCAACGCAAATAACGCACGCGCCGCAACAGGCCGGGCTCGGGCAAGTGCCCGCGTAGCGGATCCCAACGATAGAAGCGCGGCACGTAGATTCCCGGTAGGTCGGCCAGCTCGCGCAACCAGCGTGCGCGCTCGATGCGGTCCGGGCCCTGGGCCAGAAACGGACCAAGCTTTGGCAGCAGCGCCTCGGCCTCGCCCAAGGCAAAGGCGTCGACGATTTGCGCCAACGGCTCGGGGTTGATCGCCGCGGCGATCCCTCCGGCGATAACGTAGGGCGCTCCGGCGGGCCGTGCTTGGGCCAGCGGCTCGACCCCGCCCGCGCGCAGCATGCCGACCACGTTCAAGTGGTCGAGTTCGAAGCTTTGCGAGAACGCCACCAGGTCGAACTCGCTCAGCGGCGACCCGCTCTCCAGGCTCAATGTGCGGCCGTTATCCGGGTCGAGCACCGCGCTCTCGCAGCTTACTCCGGGCAGCCGATCGAGCAGCTCGCGCACCCAGGTGAACCCCAGGTTGGTCATGGCGATCTGGCGTTTGTTGGGGTAGACTAAAACCGTTTTACAGGCTGAGCCCGCCGTTGCGCGGCGCGCCCTTACCCCTGACACCCCGGACCGACCACTACGCTGTTTACGGGCCTTTGACACGAACGCATTGTACCCCATCGCAGGCGGATCCAGGGCCCGGAGTGCGCATCGATCGGAGGAACAGATGGCAAGCACTGAGTCAATGAAGGCCATCGTCAAACCCGAGCCCGGACCGGGCCTGGAGCTGCAACAACGGCCGATTCCCCAACCCGGCTCCAAGGACGTGCTGGTCGAGGTGCTGGCCGCGAGCATCTGTGGCACGGACCTGCACATCTACAACTGGGACCAGTGGTCGGCCGGTCGGATCAAGCCGCCGCGGATCGTCGGCCACGAGCTGGCCGGTCGCGTGATCGAGGTCGGCGCCAAGGTGACCAACGTCGCGGTGGGAGACATGGTCTCGGCCGAGACGCATTGGACCTGCGGCAAATGCGATCAGTGCCGGCGCAACCAGGCCCACTACTGCCCCAACACCAAGATCCTCGGCGTGGACTTCGACGGCTGTTTCGCCAAGTACGTTTCATTCCCGGCCAAGTGCGCCTGGAAAAATCCGCCAGGCATGTCGCCGGAGATCGCCTGCCTGCAAGAGCCCCTGGGCAACGCGGTCTACGCGGCCACCGAACACGAGCTGACCGGCAGAATCGTCGCGGTCACGGGCCTTGGTCCCTTCGGCCTATTCGCCGTGGCCATCGCCAAAGTGATGGGCGCCAGCCACGTGATCGGTATCGAGCCCAACGCCTTCCGCGCGCAGCTGGGGTATCGCATGGGCGCCGACGAGGTGCTCAACCCCAAGCAAGACTCGACGGTCGAGCGCTTCCGCGAGATCACCGGCGGCCACATGGCCGACGTACTGCTCGAGATGAGCGGCAACCCCAACGCGATCCGCATCGGCTTCGAGCTGCTGGCCTACGGCGGATCGGTCAGCCTGTTCGGATTGCCGCCGGGACCGGTGCAGATCGACCTTGCCGACGCGGTGATCTTCCGCGGCGCAAAGATCTACGGCATCTCCGGCCGCAAGATCTTCGACACCTGGTTCCAGGCCTCACGCCTGCTCAACTCGGGTCGCCTCGATATTCGGCCGGTGATCACCCACCAGCTGCCGATGAGCCGTTTCGAGGAGGGGCTGCGGCTGATGTCCGAGGGGCAGTCGGGTAAGGTTGTCCTAATCCCTGACTTCTAATCGGTCGGCGCGCCCGGTTCGAGCAGGCCCTGGGTCGTAATGAACTCGGCCAACGTAATGGCGATAAAGAAGCTGCCCGCGGCCGAGGGGTGCACATCGTCCCAGAACAGGTCGAGCACGGTCACGTTGTTTTGCTCAGCCTGCTGCTGCAGCGGGCCCAGCAGGTCGATGGCCGGCACTGAGCGCTGCGCCGCAAATGCGAGCATCCGCTGCTGAGGTTGGGTCAGGCCCTGTGGGTCCATAAACTGAAACTTGTAGGGAAACAGCGCGATCATCAGCTTGACCTTGTGCTCGCGGCACAGCTCGACGATCCCGTCCACGTTCTCCAACGTAATCCGCCAGGCCTCGTCGAACTCCGGCGAGCGCCCCCCGCGGGCCAGCTTGAGCACCGACTCGGTCTGGAGCAGCGAGGCCCCGCGTTGCACGTCGCTTCCCAGGCGCAGCCGCGCGCTGAGCTGTCGGCCGAAATAAAATATCGCCGAGGCCGCGCACAGCCTGTCGGTGATCCGCCTGTACAGCGGGGGGACCTGCACGGCCTCGCGCTCGCCGCCGAAGCGGCGCAGGGTGAACTTCTCCACCAGATCGTTGAGCACAAAGCACAGCACCACGCAGTCCGGGTCGAAACGCAGCCCCTCGCGCCGAAGGTAGATCAGCTCCTGCCACGGCGAGTAGCCCTCGACCCCGGCGTTTAAATATTCCAACGACGTATAGCCGCGCTGCTTGAGCATCTGGGTGGTCACGTACGCGAATGTGTAGCGTTCGCCGGGCAAGCCCGATCCGAATGCCACCGAATCTCCGAGGAACATGATCCGCTGAACGCCCGCTGGTTTGGCGTAGTCGATCTCCGGGTTGCGCAACCCCTTGCTGTTGAGCTGGACCACGCCCCGTTGGCGCTGCACGCGAACGTCGGACTTATTGCGCCAGCCCAGTTCCGAATCGTGCTGGGTGATCGCCCGGTAGTAGTGCGCCTTGGAGAACGGTCGCAACGTCAGCTCGGATGCGCAAAGCGGCAGCAGCAGAGCCACGAGGAACAGCACCAGGTTGCTGCGACGACGCTGAGCCTTACGGTCGTCGAGCTTGTCGATGCGCGGCGCGGATAGGCGCGCTGCGAGCAACGCCAACAGCCCGAGCAGCGCGAACCATAGTCGGCTGTCGGCCAGCGCTCCCTGGCGCGCTTTGCCCGGCAGATCCGCACTCAACATTCCGAGCAGAGTCGGGCCGTAGACCAGCGCGCACAGCAGCAGCAAACATCCGGCGGCCGTGAGCACGAT